>JBEPUU010000006.1:0-20357 GCA_041691355.1 bacterium
CTCTACATCCCAATCAAACTCCTCGATCAACTCGTCTTTGACACAACGCACACAATAAATCTTATCATGCTCACCGGAATTTCGAGTTTCTTTGGACTCGCACTCTATCTTTTCCTCACATGGTTCTTTGATGTAAAAGAAGCACAAGCCTACGTACTTATGTTCACAAGAGTCGGCAACTGGAGAGACATCCTCAAAAAATCTCAAGAACTGTTGGGTACAGGTAAGGGGCCGGAGTAGCAACTATACGATAGTTTTAATAAATGAACCGAATACTCACTACTAACTAAGGGATAAACTTTCAATTTACTAATTGGAATATTAGTAGTTTACTTTTTTTTTCTGTTTTTAGCATAAAGCTGTTTTGATTCTTCATCAGAAATTTTTTCTACACTAATAATTGAGTTTCCATTTAATAAAACACTTACTGTTTCTTTTATTGTAGTCAGCTTTCTCAATTCCTTATCAAAATACATAGGTTTCCATAATTCTAACTCTTGGATATCATCATTCGGATCAACGGATGAATTTCTTATAACGCCCACATAGATAATGCCGTTATTCATAAAAACTTTAACGACTGTATTTTCTTTTGTATTAAAAAAATCATTCCATAAACGAGAAAAGGGAAATATTTTTATTCCTAAGAACTTACGATTAATAAATCCAAATTTTTGAGATCTCATAATCTTTGCAAGAGTAAGAGCAAAAAATAAGCCTAAAAAAATATTCGTTAGATTAAATTCAACAGATGTATATTTTAATGTTAATAATGATAGTAACCATCCAGTCAGGGAAGACAAAACTACAGAAATAAACACACTCCATATAATTATCTCTAAGTCGGATCGTTTTTTTGATGGTATTTGATATAGAAAGAAAATAATGAATAAAAACCCTGGTAGTAATAAATAAATTGTTTGTTGCATACCAGAAAAATTTGAAAACAAGTTTTCCATTATTTATCCGAAGAAGTTTGCCTATCTGAGGAAGGAGCGCCAGAAGGAGTAGCAGTCCCCCAATTTCCACCTACAGGATCTGGAGGCGGATTTGGAGTTATTACTTGATAGCTCCCTTTAATAACATCAGAGTCAGGAATCTCAATACCTTGAAACAGTTGTTTTTGTGAATCATCATTTGACATAAAATTATTATAACACTCGTTAATAGTCACCACAACCTATTTTATTCGAAAAATATTAACTTTGTGAGTTTTATGATTTAGTGAAGTAAATTTAGAGAAGTTAGTACATTCCACCCATACCGCCGGGCATGCCTCCTGGCATTCCACCACCTGCGGATGAATCTTTTTCTGGAATATCGGCAATAAGACATTCTGTGGTGAGAACCATTGTTCCGACACTTGCCGCATTTTGAACTGCAGAACGAGTAACTTTGGCTGGATCAACGATTCCTGCTTTAAGCATTGAATCGAATTTTCCTGTTATTGCGTTAAATCCATAATCTACGTCTTTTTTGCTTGCTTTTGATTGCTCTTCAATAGATTTGATAACCCATCCATCATCCTCACCTGCATTTTTGACAATCCAACGGATTGGTTGCTCAAGTGCTGTGTAAAGAATCTCTACACCAAGTCTTTGATCTTCAATGGTAAGGCTCTCTTTAAGCGCTGGAAGTACCTGTCGTGCTTTAAGAAGTGTTACTCCACCACCTGGGACGATTCCTTCTTCAAGTGCTGCCTTGGTCGCTGCAACAGCGTCATTGACACGTTCTTTCTTCTCTTTCATTTCAACTTCGGTTGCTGCGCCTACATTGATAACTGCTACTCCACCTGCTAATTTTGCAAGTCTTTCTTGAAGTTTTTCGCGGTCAAAATCAGATTTTGTTGCATCAATTGCTTTTCTAAGTTGTGAAATTCGTGCAGCGAGCGCTTTTTTGTCGCCTTTACCGCCGATAATTCGAGTATTTTCTTTATCAGCCCACACTTTATCTGCTCTTCCGCAGTCATCAACAGTTACACTCTCGAGCGTTCGTCCTGTGTCGCTTGAAATAACTGTTCCACCGGTCAAAATTGCTATATCTTCAAGCATTTCTTTGCGTCTGTCACCAAATCCTGGAGCTTTTATCGCAACCGAATTAAATGTACCTTTTAATCTGTTAACAATCAGTGCTGCAAGGGCTTCGCCTTCAATATCATCAGCGATTATGACAAAATTCTTGGTTACTTTAACAAGGTTTTCGAGGAATGGTAGGAATTCATTAAGTGCAGATATCTTTTTATCAGTGATTAGAATGTATGGATCTTCGATTTCTGCTTCCATTTTGTCAGTATTGGTAGCAAAGTAAGCAGAAACATATCCTTTATCAAATTCCATACCTTCTTTATACGCAACTTCCATCTCCATTGTACGGCCTTCTTCAACTGTGACAACTCCGTCTTTACCGACTTTTTGTAACGCTTCCGCAATAAGTGAACCAATCAATTCATCTTGTGCTGAAATTGTTGCAACTCGTACGACATCTTCATCTTTGACAGGTCGTGCCATTTTTTGTATTTCTGCAATTACTGCAGCAACTGCTTTATTGACACCTTCCCGAAGTATCATTGGATTTGCACCAGCTGTGACATGTTTCATACCGTCATTAACAATTGCTTGTGCGAGAACTGTTGCGGTAGTTGTACCGTCTCCTGCATTGTCATTTGTTTTACTTGCAGCTTCTTTTGCGAGTTGGACACCCATATTTTCAAATGGATCTTTGAGTTCAATTTCTTTTGCTACAGTTACACCGTCGTGGACAACTGTTGGAGCTCCCCATTTTTTCTCGAGTGCGACATTGCGACCTTTAGGTCCAAGGGTTGTAATAACAGCTTTTGCCAAGGTATTAACACCCTTTACGAGTGATTGTCGTGCTTCTTCTCCGAATTGTAATTGTTTTGCCATAATATTTTAAATAAACTTATTCAACAATCGCGAGTATATCAGATTGTTTGACTAACTTCCATTCTTCATTTCCCATTTTAACTTCATTCCCGCCCCATTTTGTGTATAGTACTTTTTGTCCGACTTTAACCATCATAGGGATTAATTTGCCATTTTGGTCGTTTATTCCTGCACCTACTGCAACTACTTCACCAATTTGTGGTTTTTCTTTTACATTTTCAGGAAGATAAATTCCACCTGCACTCTGAGTATCGGCTTGCACCGGTTTAATTAAGACGTTATCGAAAAGTGGCTTGTATTTTGTTTTGCTTGTCATAACAATAAAATTAAAGATGAATTATCACTTACATCTTTGGTATGCTAAAGTATACAATAGAAAATTACTCTCGTCAATAACCTATATTCTTTTATCCTCATCTTCTGTTAATGCTTGACACAACCTTTATTATTCATATACGATAAAATTACCGTTCGGTTTGTAAACGGGTGTATTTATATGAAATTTAGTGGAAGAAAGCTTTTTCTCATAGGATTTGTAGTCATTCTTCTTATAGGTATACCTGTTACTGTTTTTCTGCTTCAACAGCAATCGAACACAAGCAGTAAAGCTGCGCAATCTACCAACTTAGCATTTAGCCCTGATTCATCCGCAACATCACCTATCCAAAAAAGTGTAGGCGATGCTATACCACTTGATATTACAGTTGATCCAGGTAAAAATTTGGTTTCCTTTGTAAAATTGGAAATTCAATATGACCCATCAGTGTTAGCAACCGCTTCAGCCAATGCGTTTGCTGCCAATACTACTGCCTTCCCATCTGTTCTTGAAGGCCCTGTGTACTCACCAGGCAAAATAGATGTCACTCTTTCAGTAGGCCCTGATCCAACAAAAGCAATTCAACAGAAAATAACTGCTGCGACCGTTACATTTACTGCATTAAAAGACACTCCTGCGGGCACACCGACACTTGTAAGTTATACTGCGACTACTCAAGTTCTTTCAATTGGTTCTAATGACCAAGCAAGTGAAAATGTATTATCAAGTGCCACTCCTGCAACAATCGCAATTGGAGGTGCAAGTACACCAACTCAACCAATTCCAGAAGGTACACCCGCTCCAACAGCCGTAATTTCACCAACAGACGCTCCTTCTCAAACACCGTCCGAGGCTCCTACTGCATCACCATCTGATACACCAAGCCCGACACCAACAACAACACCTAGTGGTGGACCCGCAACCCCTGGCATAGCACCAAGTTGTGACAACTTGACACTTGATCGTGCAACCACAGGAGAGGCACCATACTCACTCACCTTTACAGCGAACGGTACATCAAGCGGCGGAACAATTAGTAAAGTTTCATTCAACTTCGGTGATGGACAGGTTAGCGATGTCACACAAGCAGGTGGAATCGGAACTGCATCAGTAAATGTACAAGCATCTCACACATATAATAATCCTGGAACATACGCAGCATCAGCAATTCTCACCGATAATAACAATAATGTCAGTAGCTCAAGTGCAAGTTGTGCACAAACAATTACAGTTAATCAAGGAGCTGTCGCAAGTGGAAGTGCAGCAAGCAACCCAACCCCAACCATGCCACCAACCGGTTCAACAGGACTAGCAATCGGACTTGGCCTCGGAGCCATGCTCCTTATCCTCGGCGGAGGCCTGATCTTCTTTATACTCTAAGAGAGATCATATCTCTGTTATAATCCTAATCTTATGAGTGAAAGATTCATGTCTCCTGATCACTTTTCTAGTAATAGAGCTTATGAAGCAATTCTTGGGAATCAACAACTATGGACTGAAACCCATCCTGGATTCAAATATGGTCATGAACTAAAAGCGCTTTCAGGAAAAATAGAAAAAAGTCTCAAAAGAGTTTTTTCAGGTTATATAGATCCAGGCTATCCTCAGATAGCAATTAATTTTACTTTTGGATACCATCCCAAAGCATATACAGATGAATATACATATACTCCTTTTCGCTTTCCTAAACATATGTCACAGGCAGACCAATCCGATTATAAGACTGGCATGTTTGAGCTAAATGAGTGGGCAACAGCATATGCGACTTCATATTATTGGAAAGCCAAGGAGAAGGGCACCATCACAAAACCCCTTATAAAAGGCTATCGATCTTTTAATCATAGCTTCATAGATAAAGGTTCAGCGCCTCGCGCAACAAAAACCATGGAAGAGGTTGCAAAAATAGCACGTTTAAATACTTTTGAGCATGCTACCTTTAGAGCCCTTTTTAACCATGATACTTCTGCTCTGGATTACCTCATTTCAAATACGGAATCTGTACAAAGCAATTCGTTAGAAGAACTCGCAATAGAAATAGTCAGGAGACCAAAAAAGAAATTGGCGGATGTAGTAATGGGTTATGGATCTCAGTCAAAAGAAAGCGATTCGAGAATAAAAAGTGTTGCGAAACATGCCGCGATGTCTGCAGCATCTCAGGGATGGCAAGCAACACCAGGAATTGTAGAAGTTAATCTGGCAATGGGTATGACTGGACCTACTCTGGGAGGCAGTATCTCTGCAACTGGGAATATTGGTGCAGCCGGACTTTTCGGTACCGCACTTACTTCTTTCTCTTATCCATCAACAACTATTCACGAAGCAATTCACGGATATTCTTTAAGTGAGACTCACCATGGAATTATGCCTATTAGTTTGATAAAAAATTGATTTTCGTTTCCTGCCTCTTATTATGTTATTTACTATCTGTAATCATTGAGAAAAGAGCTTCTTGAGATAAAGCTACTTTTCCTGTTGTCTTCATCTTTTTCTTTCCTTTTTTCTGAGCTTCAAGTAATTTGTCTTTTCGAGTTCTATCTCCACCAGACATCTTCTGCAACACATCTTTCCGATATGGAGAGAGCTCTTCGCGAGCAACAATTTGATTGTTAACTGTTGCTTGGATAACCTGGCGAAACTGTTGTCGATCAAGTGATTCTTTCAACTTTTCAGCTTTCTCACGGGCTATGTATGCTGCTTCATCTTTATAAACTAATTCTGAAAGCACATCAATCGGATTATTGTTGATCATAATTTCCAACTTCACCAAATCCGCCTGCTTATAATCAGATAATTCATAATCAATACTTCCATACCCTGCTGTAACTGACTTTATCTCTCCTGCCAAACCTCGAATAAACATCGAGTAAGGCATCTCATATGATAAGACAACAAATGCTTCATGATATTGCATATCCAGCAACAAACCTTTTTTCTTTTGACAGACGGACATAACATTCCCGACATAATCGGCCGGCACATATACATTCAGCAACATATATGGCTCGAACATTTCTTCTCCTTTTTCTTCATACAATACTTGTGGCATTGTGAGTAGTAAATCCAAGCCAAATTCCTGCTTCAATCGTTCTTTCACAATATCTGCATGCAACAAACCTAAGAAACCTACCCGAAATCCACTTCCCAGATATGCGGAGTATTCATCTGTGTACGTAAGTGATGTATCATTAAGTGCAAGCTTGCCAAGTGCTTCCTTAAGGTCAAGATAATCATCAGCAGTCTTTGGATACATACCGAAAAAAACCATCGGCAACGGCGTCTTATATCCGGGCAATGGATGGAAATTTATATTTGAAATTTGAGAATCAACCGTAATAATTGTATCTCCAACTCTGCATTGTCTGATATCTTTTATGCCTCCAACCAAATAACCGATTTCTCCAGTAGCAAGCCCTTGGGTTTCTTTAAGAAACGGCGTAAATATTCCTACTTCCACCAGATTGGTCTTAACATTGTTCTGAAAAAATTGAATTTGCTCTCCTTTATTTATATGCCCGTCAACAATTCTGACATAGGCGATTACTCCGCGATATTCATCATAAACCGCATCGAAAATAAGCGCTCGAAGCGGAGCATCAATAGTTCCCTTGGGCGGTGGGATTTTCTCAATTACTGTATCCAACAATTGCGCAACATTTTCCCCTGTCTTTGCCGAGATAAAAAGAATTTCCTCTTTATCAAAACCAAAATTCACAAGCTCCTTCACCACTGCTTCAGTCTGTGCATTGGGCAGATCAATTTTGTTGATAACAGGGATCATGACCAACCCTTCTTTTTTGGCAACTTGATAATGCGCGACGGTTTGCGCTTGGATTCCCTGTGTCGCATCAACAAGAAGTACCGCTCCCTCACATGCGGCAAGAGTTCGGGAAACTTCATAGGAGAAATCAACATGTCCTGGCGTATCAATCAAATTTAATTGATAATTGGTCTCACCTTTTTTGTAATTCATTTTTACAGGCGCGAGTTTGATTGTGATTCCTCGTTTACGACTAATCACATTTTGATCAAGGAACTGCTCCTGCAATTTATCTTTGGCAATAGTGTGAGTAATCTCCAAAAGTCGATCCGACAATGTCGATTTCCCATGATCAATATGTGCAATAATCGCAAAATTTCGAATATAATCTTGTTGGTTCATGCCCATAATTGTACCAGAGAAACCCCAACAAAGCGAACAAATATAGTAAACTAAAAGATGTTCAACAGGAAGGAATTGAATTTTTTTAATTTTCATTAGGTGTTTACAATATCCACCTTTTTAGGATTCTGTTGCCTTGAAAATTTAAAAAAATTCGATTCCGTACTATATAGCAAAAAATAAAAATTGAGTCGCAATAAATGATATTTTTTGTTACAATAACTTACGATGAATAAGTTTCATATAGCACTCTTTTCCATCATCGTCGTTGTGTTTTTAGGAATTATCATTACTACAGAAGGTAGCTCATTCGGTAAAGGTAGTGCTGCACCTACCTTACCTCCTGATGCGAGCACTTTTCAGGTAATAACACCCACGGTCTCAGCAAATTTCCAAAAACTTCAGCAGCAACAACAAGAACAGCAACAAGCTCAGGGAGCGCAGGCTCAACAGCAACAACAACCACAATCTGCTGGATATCAGCAGGCTGCGAGTACTTTGCAGGGTCCACTGAATGCATCTATTTCCGCAACGATTAAAACCTCAAAGGGAAACATAAGTGTTATTCTCTTTGGTGATCAAGCACCAAATACTGTGAAAAATTTTGTTATAAAAGCTGATACAGGATTTTATAACAATTTGATTTTTCATAGAGTGGAGAATTGGGTAATCCAAGGAGGAGATCCCAAAGGCGATGGCACGGGTGGCGGACAAATGGCAGCAGAACAGACTCAGAAACCCTTCGTCGTTGGGTCCCTTGGGATTGCGCGTGGTGCTAATCCACAAATCAATAATGATTCACAGTTCTTTATTACCAAAACCGATGCAAGCTGGCTGGATGGACAATATACAAATTTCGGCATAGTCACAAGCGGCATGGACGTCGCTAACAATATGGAAATAGGAGACAAAATCCTCGGGATAACTATTCATAATAACTAATAACTATTTAAGCCGCAATTGTTTCTTTCGTATTAAAACCATCACAACAAATGCAAAATTTGCAGCGATAAGATAGATGGGGAATAATGCAGTTACTACTGAAAAAGTAGTTAATGCGAAAAGCGCAACTATATATTTTAACGAACTTAAGATGTATGTACTGAAGGTTTCTTCGTGTGGTTTGATAAATGATTTACGAAATGTTGGGAAAAAACCCAGTGCATCAATAATAGTAATAAGAATTACTGATACTAACGGACCTTTTGTGACAAACCAAAAAATAATTGCAACAAACGCACCGACAAGACAAAACCAATCGATAAAAACAATATTTGTGCGTCCCTCTATAATGCCAAAAATAAAAATGACAAAACACACAATTGCAGTCATACCATTTACCCATGCACCTGCGCCTCCCCCACCCGCCAATTGACCAAAAAATGCAATGAGTGTCAAAATACTCCAAACAAGCCACGAAAATGCATGCGGTTTGGTTTTGCCTTTGAGAATATCACGGATATAGGGAATATAACTGATAAATGCAATTACTATTGCAATGATACCAAGCACATCTTTATAATTCATGAAACCATTATATCAGCTACCACAGCTATTGATCCTTTGAACAAATTGCGAAATGCAACCTGAAAGTCTATAATAAAAAATATGCCCAAGAGTAAAAGAAGATCGAGCAGAAAAAAGCCATTAAAACTCAAGCTGAAGAAAAAAACAGTGTATACTATTTTTAGCTTGGGATTTTTCCTCGTTGGAGTACTTTTTTTAATTTCCGTCATTCACAAGAGCGACTCGACACTGATTGTGAGCAATTGGGCACATGATAAATTTGGTTCTCTGGATATTCTTTTTCCTCTGGCATTATTCTTCTTCGGATTTCTCTTCATGCGACTTAAGATGTATCTATCACAAGTAAATGTCACCGTCGGTTATATGCTTATCTTTCTTTCTCTTATTGGTCTGACAAAAAACGGCACTGTAGGTCAGACAATTTTTTCAGTTCTTCAAGATATCATCACAACGCCGGGAGCAGATCTCGTCTTTATTGGTGGGTTACTCGTCGGAACTATTGTCTTTTTTGACACCTCAATTGATGAGATTTTAGAAATGCTTACCAATATCCGTGAGACATTTGGAAGGCTTATCCCTCGAAAATTATTTTCTTCAGTCACATCAGAAAAACCACTTCTGGATAAAAATAAACCATTAGCAATCAAAGGTGGACAGGCACCAAAAGAAGAATTGATTCAACCGCTTAAAGAAAATCTGCCTCCACCCCCTCCGAAAAAAGATCAGGAGCTGTTGCCGGAGAAATTGGTCAGCAATATGTTATCAGGTACTCCAGGTGGTGTATGGGAATATCCGTCTCCTTCGCTTTTGTCTGAAGATCAAGGGAAAAAAGCAGAACGTGGAGATGTTAATAAAACAGCAACTACTATTGAAAAAACACTCCAAAGCTTTGGTATTGATACCCGAGTTGCTGAGGCAAATCTTGGACCTGCTGTTACACAGTACGCACTTGAAATCGCACAAGGAACAAAAGTGTCCAAAATTACATCTCTGGCAAATGACTTGGCACTCGCAACAGAAGCACCGACCGGTCAGATCCGTATTGAAGCTCCAATTCCTGGAAGAAATTTGGTGGGACTTGAGATACCAAACCGCTCTCTTGAAGTAGTAAATCTTCGTCGAATGCTTACATCAAGTGCAATGCAGAAAGCCAAATCCAAACTTACAGTTTCGCTCGGCCTTGATGTCTCGGGAAATCCACTTGTATTGGATATTGCCAGAATGCCACATATGCTGGTTGCCGGTACAACTGGTTCAGGAAAATCTGTTCTTATCAATTCATTTATTTCGTCTTTGCTTTTTCGAGCATCTCCGCAAGAAGTCAGACTGATTCTGATTGATCCCAAACGCGTTGAATTTACTGGTTATAATGGCATTCCACATCTGTTGACACCTGTTATTGTTGACCCGAAAGAAATTCTTTCAGCACTGAAATGGGCTATGGCTGAGATGGACAAGCGATATAAATTATTTGCCGAGAGAGGAGTCAGAAATATTGACGGATATAATGAACTTTCTGGATTTCAAGCTCTTCCCTACATTGTTATCTTTATTGATGAACTTGCGGATCTTATGATGTTTGCACCGGTTGAAGTCGAAGATGCGATTGCCAGACTTGCACAGATGGCTCGTGCAACAGGTATTCATTTGGTTATCGCGACCCAGCGTCCATCAGTTAATGTCATCACAGGATTAATCAAAGCCAACATTCCTTGCCGTATTGCCTTTAGCGTATCATCAATGATTGACTCACGCGTTATCCTCGATAGTCCCGGTGCTGAGAAACTCCTTGGACGAGGAGATATGTTGTATATCCCTCCAGACCAAGCCAAACCAACGCGTATTCAAGGATCATATGTTTCAGAACAAGAAGTAAAACGCCTTGTGGATTTTCTCAAATCTCGCAACTACCCTGTTCAGTACACTGAAGAAGTAATTACTCAACCATTGCCACTTAAAAAAGGTGGAACGAGCGGAATAAGCGGTGATGGAAAAGATGGAGAAACTGAGGAAGCAATTCGTCTTGTGTGCCAATTCAATACGGCTTCTGCTTCCTTCCTACAAAGGAAAATGTCAATTGGTTATGCAAAAGCTGCACGTATTCTTGATCATCTGGAGGAAATGGGAATTGTTGGTGCTGCCGAAGGTGCCAAGCCACGAGATGTATTGGTACGAAATGCTGAGGAATTTCTTGCAAATCAACAGCAAGCAGAATAGTAAAGCATACAGCTGAGATTGCATACTCGGGATAATGCGGTATACTTACTACGAAAGACTAATCATGGTAGGACTGGGGCAACGATTACATCAAAAAAGACTGCAACGCAAACAATCACTCGAAGAAATAGCGGAAGAATTAAAAATAAAGCCGACGTTTCTTGCCGCAATCGAACGTGGAGAATACAGCAAACTTCCTTCACCCGCATATGCACAAGGTTTCGTGAGAAATTACGCATCATATTTAGGACTTTCAGGATCGGAAGTTACCGCGTTTTTCAAACGCGAATTCGATGAAAAAAGAGCAATGAAAGTTCTTCCTGATGTTATGATGAAGACAAAAGAATTTCCGCTGGAGAGGATAAGGATTCAACAGCCTATTCTCGTATTTATTTTCTTTTTAATAGTTATTCTTGGCTATCTTTTTTTTCAGTACCGTGCAGCATTTCTCCCTCCATCACTCCATATAACAGCGCCCGCAGCAGGCAGTAAAACTTCACAGGACGTGGTCGTTACAGGAAATGCTGATAGTAACGCAACTGTGACTGTAAATGGAGATCCGGCAACTGTTTCAAATGACGGAACGTTTCAAAAGGAAGTGACCCTTTTCCCAGGCAATGGGACAATCACAGTAAAGGCCAAAAATCGGTTTGGCAAAGAAAATGTTGCACAAAGAACAGTTGATGTACAATAATTTTTACTAAACCTTTACTTGACAGTAGGGCTTACGGTAAGGTAATCTTAGATAACATGATAGATCCTGTCCAATTAGTTTTGCTTCTTGTTATTCTTGTACTTACCGTTCTTTTGGTAATACTCGGTGTACAAGTTTTCCTTATTCTTAAAGAACTACGATATACTATTACTAAGACCAACAAAGTTCTGGACAATGCTAATAACATAACAGAGAACATTGAAGCACCACTTTCAGCTCTTTCTTCTCTTGCACTTGGTGGCTTTAAAGCATCCTCACTTCTAACAGTTGCAAAATTTGTTAAAAGCCTTTTGGGGAAATCCAAAGAAGATGATGAACGAAAACATAGAGACTGAAGAAAATAAATACCAAATCAATAAATCGCCCCAACTATATGACCCATCAAATGGATAATAACAATCATAACCAACATAACGGCTCAGGACATGGCTTCATTTTAGGAGTTATCGTCGGCGTTATTTTGACACTTCTTTTTACAACCAAACGTGGACGAGTAATCTTAAAAGAAATTCTTGAGAAAGGTGTAGAAAAATTTTCGAGTCTTGAGGAAGTAATGCGCGAGACATACGAGGCAAATGGAGATGAGGAAATAGATGACGAATTTGAAGACGAGGATGATTTTATTCCTACAGCACCTATAAAGGAAATCGAAACTCCAAAAGTAAAAAAAATAGTCGAGACCAAAGTTGAACAAACTGTAAAACATCCAATAATAAAAGCAGTGCCACCACCTATACATGCAAAAAAGGAAGAACCTGAGAAAACTGAAGAAGAAATAGTTGAAATAGTTAAACAAGAAAAAACTGCAGAGAAACCAAAACCCGTCCGAGGGAAACGTTGGTTTAGAGGCCTCAGAAAGAAGAATTAGAATCTATTTTAAATTTAAACATTATTCTCCAATGCCGTACTTTTTGATATCCGCATCATGCTGATCTGATGTTACTTCATAGTGAGTATTTCCTGAAGAATCTGAGACATAATAAACATAATTTGTCTGGGGTGCATTAATAACAGCCTTTAGAGCCTCGAGTCCTGGATTGGAAATAGGTCCTGGTGGTAATCCTGTATTAAGGTAGGTATTGTAGGGTGAATCTATTTTCAGATCATCTAGTGTAACTGCTTTTTTCCACCATGAATTCTGACCAGCTTGATATCCCAACGCATATTGAACTGTTGCATCAACTTGAAGAGGCATTCCAGAGCTGATTCTGTTAAAAATTACCGATGCAACAAGTGGACGATCCTGTGGAAATTTCGCTTCACGCTCAACAATCGAAGCAATTGTGACAATTTGTGATTTGCTCAAACCAGATTTCGTTCCACTTGGAATAGTTGCGTATTTTTTATCAAAATTTGCTCGCATTGTTGAGATAATCGTCGTGATATCTACATTTTTATCAAAAGAGTACGTATCTGGGAAAAGATATCCTTCATTTGCTTTAAGTTGTTGTTCCCAAGAAGGTTGATAGTTCGAAAAATGATCTTTAAGTATCTGAGCAACCTCCTCGGCTCTTTTACCTTCAGGAACTGTGATAGACACATCATCTTTGGCTACCTGTAGCACATTTGCAATCATCCCTGCTGACATAGATGGAGAAAGTTGGAATTCACCTGCTTGAATTTTCCCTCCGATATTTTTTTGCTTAACAAGTAGATAGAAAATTATCGAATCTTTGATAAGTCCTTTTGATTTTAAATCATTTGCAATTTCGCGGACATTTTCTCCCTGTGACACGTCAAACGTTTGAATAACTGTATCACTTGGATTTGCAGGGGATGTTCCATTTATCCACCATGCACCAAAACCTCCAACAATAAGAATGATAAGTACAATAAGAAAGAAAAATTTCTTCATAACTATTATGAATATGACAAAATCGGAAAATTTACAAGTGAATCTTTTGCTTCTTCCAAATTACGTTCCGATTCGCTATACAAAGTAAAAATCACATCCCCAACCTTTACTGTTTCACCTGATTTTTTATGTAAATATATACCGCTCTTTTTTTGCTTCGGTGCTCCGAGAATTTTTGCAATAATCGTCACATTTTTGGAATTTACGTCCGTGACTTCTCCATTTTCTTTCGCTTTCACGTGATATGCATACTTTCCCGGCGTAAGTTCAGTGCTTATTATACCAGAATCTCCTCCCTGTGCTTTGATAATTTCCTGCATTTTCTTGAGAGCATGACCACTGGAAAGAATATATGTTGCCCAGGCTTTCCCATCTCCGAATTCTTTTTGCACTTGATCACGTAATTTTTTGGGTGAATCTTTCAAACACAAATCCAAAAGCATACCTGCAAGTGTGAGTCCCTTTTCTTCCAAATCAAGCGGCCTATCAGGAAGTTGTTCAAGTACTCTAAGTGCTTCTCTGGTTTCAAGAAGCGGCCCTATGCCGCGTCCTGCGGGTTGAGTTGTATTGTGGAGATATACTTGCAATGTGACTTTGAATTTTCTGGCAAGCATTTCAAATTTTCTCTTGAGAACTTCGCCGTCAGCACGATTATGAACTTTCACGTGTGCACCATAGGGCAAATCGATCACAATATGATTTGACCCAAATGCAATTTTCTTTGCCATAATCGAGACTAGTATCTTATCAAAACTTTCAAATAATAGAGGTTCTTCAACTTTTATCAAGATATCATCAGCGGGTGCAATATCAACGCTTCCTCCCCACACTATGCAAGCGTTTACTTGTCTGACAATTCGATAAATCTCTTTTTTAGAGAAAGTAACCGGTGCCAAAACTTCCATGTCATCACCTGTTCCACCTGGAGTTGTAATTGCACGAGATGAACTTTTTGGGATCAGAAAGCCTGCGGCTGCAACAATTGGGATAACAAGAAGAGTTGTTCTGGTACCTGGTACCCCACCGATCGAATGCTTATCCGCAACAATTCCTTTGAACTCAAGTCTGTCACCTGTCTCCATCATTGCTTTTGTGAGAAAGTACATTTCTTGGTCGCTAAAACCTTTGGAATATCCGGAAGCAGCAAAATAGGTTGTAAGTATAGGAGACAGTTTTCCATTGCTAATCTCATCCATGATAGCAAAAATCTCATGATAGCTAAGTTTTTTGCCGACGAGTTTTTTTCGAATTGCTTGCAGCGCGAGTGTTTCTTCTGTCATCAGACTCCCCTAATACTACGAAATGCATCTCTCACAAAATTCTTGATCAGTGTAATTGTCCAATAAAAAATCGTATTGAGCACTCGGTAAAAAAATGGCCAAACTTTTTCCAAAAGAATGATAAACCGTGGTTTCTGTTGATTATCCTGCATAGTTATATTGTACTCATATCTCTCATGATGTTTCAAGTTTGGCTTTTATTACCAATCGTTTCCAAGTTGTCCCAGGAGGTGTACACGTAACAATGCTAATATAACTACCGTCAGTATCCTGCGCAAGATATGAAGTATCATCGGCAGGAACTATAGTCATCTTAACAACTTTATATGGATATTGTTTACTGCCGACTGTGACATTAATCATATCTCCAACCTCCAAATTAAGCGCCGTCGCAAAAATTGCATGAGGATTATGCTGATCAAACCACTGCGGCAAAGTCGAGTGACCAAAGACTGCAGCGTTGCCAACATTAGGTGGAATTGCGGTTCCGGGGAAATGAATAAGATGAAGATTAACATTGTTATCTGTTGTTGAAACATATGCATCTTGAATTCCGAGTTTGGGAACAGAAATATAATAATTAGATAGTTGTTCTGTTACTCCGACTTCTTTATATTGATCTACATTTGTCTGAGGAAGCCAACTTGTATCGTTGGGATCAGCGAGATGACTTATCTGATCTGCAGTATTCTGTAAAAGGCTGGTGATTGAACCCTGCGTGATAATTGTCGTCTGGGGGATAGGAGACGCAAATGCTTGACTAGCAAATGCAGGTTGAACATAAATTTCATATGAAATAATCGGATAAAACGTATATGCAGCCATGAGAAAACCTATCAGCAAAATAACAAGACCGACGAAACGTGCCATCATTCTTGAACTAATCGTTCTTCTTTTTTTATAGACACGGTTTTGCATAGGATTATTGTGAATTCACAGTAACGGATATATTATGCGGCAATGAAGGAAAAAGTAAAGGCAACAACGGAATTGGCGGTGAGAATTTTATGTCTGCACTTTCTACTTGTGGCAAATTACCAAGTACCTTTTTCGCATCACCAACGGATTTTTTCTGGACTGCACTGATAATATCATTGTTGTCAATATTTGGGAGAAGACCTGCTTGAATAGAAACAGTAGCTGTTGCAGCTTGACCTGTTCTCTGTTGTGTATCATTCACTGTTTCTTTCACACTATTTTTGGCAATGTTGGGATCTTCAGGAAACTTTTCTTTCATAATAGACTTAGCAAAATCATCCAGATCACTGTTGGTATATTCTATTCCGGAATACACCACCGATGCTGTTAATGAAACCTGACTTGCTTGGTCACCAACATGCTTGTCAAATACTTGATTTTGAAGCGTTGGACTACTGACTAACGGAAGGACAGTATCACCTGAGTCTGCTTGCTGCGAAAGTTTTTGTTGAGCACTATTTTGGACACTTTTTGGCAGATTAGCACGAAGTTTGGTTATGTCTTTTTCTGAAACGACAGTCACCGTCTTTTTTGTACCACCGGAGAATGCATTGTCATTTTTTGCCGCAACTGTACTATTATTACCGATAGTAAATTCTGTCCCCGAAGGCTCATTACCATCCGTTCCAAGTTCTTTTGCTGTTACTGATGCATCTGATGTTCCGGGTTTGGTCCCTGAGAATATATCACCTGACTGAGAAGCAACTGTGACATTATTGTCCAAAAGAAATACTTGCCCATTGCTTGCAGTCACTATCGTCCCACTGTTAAGTGTGACAGAATTCCCATTGTTGTTATAAATAGTCACAGTTCCTTTTGCTTTTTCTCCGACATCTTTGCTTCCTGTAGCAGGAGTTGATACTTGACCAGCAATTGAGGTAGAAAGTTTTTTTGCAGCAATAAGATTGTGACTAAAATCGCTCGACTCGGCTGTTGAAAATGTTACCGTCTCATCCTGACTTTTATTATCAGGTTTCATGGTAAGAATCACATTTGCCTGCATCTTATTATAGTAAAAGAAAATAGTCGCAACGATAAGAATCACAATGACCACCACGGGAATAGCAATTATAAGGATTGATTTATTTCCTTTAACTCTTGAGAATACCTTATCGAATGCAGGCATTGTAAGATTTTTGGGAAGCTTAGACGAAAAACCTGCAAACATTCCACTTGCTCCAGCATTTTTCTTACGACGCGATAACGAGCTTTCCGATTCATCAACACCAGCAAGTGAATCATCATAGCGCACTTCATCTGCAAGTTCCTCCTTATGTACTGCAGGTTTATGATCAGCAATATCTTGATCTACAACAAATCCAAAATCACTTGCTGCTTCAGCATCAGCTACAGCTTCTTCAGGAGCCATTTCTTTTTCTTCAGCTTCCTCCATTGTATGCTCTTCTTCTTTTTCTTCTTTTATTTCAGCAGCTGTAAATTTGGGTAGGGTATCAGCTTTACTTTCCAAGACCGTAAAACCCATCTGTGACGCGGCACCAAACATAACAGATCTCATATCAAACGATTCAGGAAGCACAGTTACTTGAGGAACATGAAGAAACGGCAAATGCTTACTCCATGAATGAGAGAGAAATGCTTGACTTGTGCGTTCATTTGGTTTGCTTTGGAAAATAACAATTCTCGCAGGAAGAACCGGAACAGTAAAATGACCAAGTAATTTATCAACAGTAATTGGAACAGATTCTAGATGAGGACTACTGACTGATTCGACAATTTTCCCACCGCGGAGAAGATGGAGGTTAACGTATTGCTTACCGACTTCCGCAAATACGGCCGACACTGGTGCACCTTCTTCATCCTGCATCAGATGTGTTATTGCTTCAGTTGTCACCATAAAACCAATTGGTGTAAGATCCAAAGCACTACATACTTTTTTCAGTTTCTCCAAATATTCTTTTTTGATTTTTTTGGTTTCATTATCAACCCAGTTATCTTTTACACCAAAAATTGTTTGATGGGTTTGGATATCGGGTGGCAATATTTCCTCAGCCCTGCTAATAGATTTATCAATTGTTGTGATCAAGTCATCAAGTGAAAGCTCTTCAAGTGAGTCGGGGAATGGTGATTCATGAGAGTTTATTCGTTTCAAACTCCCTTCTTCAGCCTTAAGAATGACAGCACCCGCTTTTTCATCCGTGAGGATAAGCGACAAATAATATTCAGATTCTTCTTTCTTAGACTTTAAAAATGAAAAGGGCAGCTTCATAATGTGTTGTTTGAAACTCAAACTGGTTAACCGACAACAGCGTAAATTCTTCGTTGCTTGTTGCCGATATTCTCCTGCTTTATTATCTTAAACGATTTTACCTTTTCTGTAAATTCCACGTGTGGTCCTCCGCAAAATTCAATCGAATATGACTCTTTTGGCGAACTTGCAGAACCACCGATAAAGTAAATTTTTGACGTATCAGCGTATGTATCTTCAAACAAACCAATCGCTCCCATTTCTTTTGCATCTTTTGTAGGTATCATCTCAAAATGAACGGGTAAATTTACTTTAATTTTATCATTCACGACTTTTTCCAGTGTTGAAACTTCTTCATCACTTAACTTACGGTCAAAATTGAAGTCAAAACGCAATCGTTCCGTCGTGATATTAGATCCTGTCTGATGAAGTTGTTTACCAAACATATCTCGAAGCGCTTGATGCAACAGATGCGTTGCAGTATGTCCCATGACTGTTCTCTCTTGATGATCTGCCAAACCACCTCGAAACTTCTGTTCTCCACCTTTTTTTGAAATTTTCTGATGAGCTTCCATTTTTTCAGCAAATTTTTGTCTGTCAAACACATATCCTAGGCTTTCAATTTGCGTTGGAGATAATCCGTGAGAAGAATACAAATAGAAAACGTCATCTGGTGAAATTTCTGTCACACCCATCAATTCGTCTCCAGTTTGTTCGTACTTTTTCATAATATACGCTTTGGCTTTATGCAACGCTTTTCCGTACTTATCTGTTTCTTCAAGAATTGTATTTTTAATCTCTTCAAATGCATCAACAAGTCCTGGATCGGTTTCTTTATATTGTTCAACAACAGCTTCGATGATAGGTGAAATATCTTTTCCTGAGAGTTTGGAAACATGATCATGACTTCTTCGAATTAACCGTCGTAAAACATATCCTTGATCGGTATTTGAAGGACGAATTCCGGCAAGAATAATAAAACTACTCGCAACAAGATGATCCGCAATAATTCTCATACTTTCTTCATTGCCTTTGTATGATGTATTGACTTGTTTTTCAATTGCTATAATGATTGGGGAAAGTAAATTTGTTCTAAAGACATCAGGTTGATCTTCAACCGCAATAAGTAATCTTTCTAATCCTCCACCGAAATCGACGTTTGGCTTCGGTAATGGCTTAAGTGATCCATCTGCTTGCTTGAGATATTGCATAAAAACGCTATTGGCAATCTCTATATATCTTCCACAATCGCAATTGACATGGCATTTCTCGCCGAATTTGGGATCATGTTTGGTTTCAAAATCATAGAAAACCTCACTTGATGGTCCACCCGGCTCACCTATCGGCATTTTCTCAGGAGGCCCAGAACGTGACCACCAATTTTTATCTGTACCATAATAATTAATTCGTTCTTTTGGATCTATTCCCACGTTCGTAAATAATTCTTCCCAAATCGCTACCGCATCTTTGTCTTGAGGAATATCTTTATACCCATCAAACACCGTAACGTACAGTTTGTGAGGGTCTAAACCCAACTCTTTTGTCAAAAATTCAAACAGCCATGGTAATTCTTCATGTTTGAAATAATCACCAAGACTCCAATTCCCAAGCATGCGGAAAAATGTTGTATGACGGTTATCACCTATTTCTTCTATATCAACAGCACGAAATGAATTTTGTGCATTTACAAGTCGCGTACCCAAAGGATGCTCTTCACCCAGCAAATAGGGAACGAGCGGCTGCATACCTGATGAGGTAAACAACGTTGTTGGATCATTTTGTGGAACAAGTGGAGAATTTGCAATACGTTTGTGACCACGCTTTTCAAAAAATGTTATATATTTTTCAATAATATCAGAAGCCTTCATAGTAGAACTCATTATAGCATTTCCGAGCTAAAAAACGAAGAATGCACTATCACTTGACAGACCATGTTTACTCTGTCATTCTATGATTAATAGTACCTATGGAACTTACAAAAGAAGAACAAGAATTATTTAAACTTTTTCTTAAAGCACAAATACAACAGCAAGCACTAAAGGCCAAACCAAAACCATTTCATATCAAGGCTTTACAATTTAGCGCTGTATTTCTTTCTCTTGTACTATTTATAACGGTTACATCCCTGGGTGTACTCTTGGTATCAAAACCAGATTCAGCCTCCGCAGCTAATACATATACTGAAACTTGGACTGCTTCTA
>JBEPUU010000007.1:0-17414 GCA_041691355.1 bacterium
TACAATTTTTTATGCTGTTCCTATAGAAGCATTTGAAGCAGTTATTTCAGAACATGCAAAATTTTTTCGTGAGGATCATACTCTCATCGATGTCTTATCAGTCAAAACGTATCCTGAAAAAATATTTCGAAAATATCTTAAAGGATCAACGACTCAAGCAATTTTGACACATCCATTATTTGGGCCAGATAGTAGTAAAGATGGTTTTGAAGATCTCCCTTTTGTGATGGATAAATTTTTGGCAAATGATGAATCATACACTTTCTGGAAAAAATATTTTGAAAATAAAAATTTAAATATCATAGAACTCTCTCCTGATGAACACGATAAATTGGCAGCAAATTCTCAAGGTGTAACGCATTTTATTGGAAGACTTTTGGAAGAATTTGATATCAGGCAAACATCTATTGATACAATTGGAACAAAGAAATTATTGGAAGTAAAAGAACAAACGTGCAATGACACATGGGAACTATTCATGAATCTTCAGCATTACAATCCTTACACAAAAGAGATGCGTATTACATTGGGAGAATCTTATGACAAACTATATAACAAACTTATTCCAAAACAAAAAAACAATGAAAAGATTATAATTGGCATTCAAGGTGGAAAGGGAAGCTTTAATGAAGAAGCAGTGCGCTACTATTTACAAAAAAATGGAATTAGCAAATACGAAATTATATATCTCCACACAACAAAAAATGTTCTTCGCGAACTTCATGAAGGAAATATTGATCAAGGACTTTTTGCAATGCATAATTCTATTGGAGGAATTGTAATGGAATCAGTGGAAGCAATGGCAAAATATAAATTTTCGATTATTGAAGAATTTGCAGTTATAATTTCGCATGCATTAATGATACGAAAAGACGCGACACTGGAAGATATAACAACTATCATGTCTCATCCTCAAGTCTTTGCTCAATGTCAAAAAACACTTGAGCAAAAATATTCAAATTTCAAACAAACATCAGGTGAAGGAGAAATGATTGATCATGCACTAGTAGCAAAAGAACTTAGCAAAGGTAATCTTCCCAAAAATATTGCAACTATGGGAAGTAAAATTCTTGCAAAATTATATGATCTTCATGTCATTGAAGATAACCTGCAAGATTTGAAAGAAAATTACACAAGTTTTTTGCTTGTTGGGAGATAGAAAAAATACTATAATAAGCACTATGGAAGAAAAACTAATAAGTATTAAAAATAACGCTATATCTCTTATTCTTGAAACAAAATCCGTTAAAGAACTTGAAGAAATTAGAATTCAATTTCTGGGAAGAAATGGAGAAGTTACACATCTTGTCAAAAATCTTCCAAAAATCGCAAAAGAAGAAAGGCCAAAAATAGGAAGCCTTGTTAATGAAGTTAAAAATATTATTGAGGACGCAATCAAAACTAAAGAATCAACACTGAAAGAAACAAAATCGCATACCTATCCAACGCTTGATGTAACTGAACCGGGCATCCGCACACCTCTTGGACATTTGCATTTGGTAACTCAAGCAATTCGTGAAATTACAGATATCTTTAGTCAAATTGGCTTCTCACGAGTTCGTTATCCTGAAATTGAATGGGATATGTACGCATTTGGAGCGCTTAATTTTCCTGAAAATCATCCGGCACGTGATGATTGGGAAACATTCTTTATCAAACAACATGCAGACTCCAAGAGAGGACCTGTCGTTCTCACTCCCCATACATCATCAGGGCAAGTCAGAGAAATGGAAAAAGGGAAATTGCCGATAAAAATGCTCAATATCGCAAAATGTTACAGAAGACAATCTGATGTAAGTCACACGCCGATGTTTCATCAATTTGAAGGTTTGGTCGTTGGAGAAAAAGTGGCAATTTCAGATCTTAAAGGAACACTCAATTATTTTGTAAAATCATACTTCGGAGAGAATAGAGTAAGTCGCATCAGGCCATATCATTTTCAGTTTACTGAACCATCTTTTGAAGTTGATATAAGTTGTGGTGTTTGTCTAGGAAAAGGATGCAGACTTTGTAAGGAAGGATGGCTCGAGCTTGGTGGTGCAGGTATGGTACATCCAAATGTCTTAAAAGCCGGAAAAGTTGATCCTGAAAAATATACAGGATTTGCTTTTGGTTGGGGAGTCGAACGTGTCCTTATGATGAAAGATGGAATTAAAATTGATGATTTGAGAATTTTGTATGGGAATGATTTAGATTTTTTGAAACAGTTTTAAGTATGAATATAAAAATACTAGACAGTTGGTTAAGAGAGTATCTTAAAACATCTGCAACACCAAAAAAAATAGCTGAAAAATTATCATTGACAAGTGTATCAGTTGAACGGATTGAAAAATATAAAAATGATGTTGTTTATGATATCGAAATTACAACAAATCGTCCAGATCTCATGTCAGTCGTAGGTCTTGCGCAAGAAGCTGCAACAATTCTTCCACAATCAGGCGTTGATGCGACTTTTGCAAAATCTAAACTCAAACTTCCAGATGTTCATCCCTCAAAAAGTCCCGAGCTACATATAAAATTTGATTCCAAACTTGTCAATCGAATTTGTGCAGTTATTATGGAAGTGAGAATTAAAGAATCTCCACAGTATGTCAAAGACCGGCTGGAGGCATCTGGGATCCGAAGTCTAAATAACGTCATCGACATTACCAACTATGTTATGCGAGAAATTGGTCATCCGACACATGTGTTTGATTATGATCGATTATTGCATCATACACTCAATATTCGCGAATCAAAAAAAGGAGAAAAAATAAGAACCCTTGATGATAAAGAATATACACTAACGGGTGGAGATATTATCGCGGACAATGGAAAAGGCGAAATTATTGATCTTATCAGTATTATGGGAACGGCAAATAGTGTCGTCACCAACAGTACCAAACGAATTCTTTTCTTTATTGATAACGTCGATCCACATCGATTGAGAAAAACATCAATGGAACTTGGCATACGAACGGAAGCTGTAATCCTTAATGAAAAAGGATTAAATCCTGAATATGCCACTGATGCACTAGCTCGAGGAATTGAACTTTTTGTGAGTCTTGCTGACGGAAAAATTATTTCAGATATCATCGATCTCTACCCTCATCAACCAAAAGAAACGACTATTATTTTGTCGGAAGAAAAGATTAATACTATTGTCGGAATTGCAATTCCATTATCTAAATCAAAACAAATTCTCACAAGTCTTGGTTTTTTTGTTGAACAACAAGAGAATGAACTCGCTGTTACCATCCCTGCACACAAACAAGGAGCGGATATGCAAATACCAGAAGATCTTATTGAAGAAATTGCACGAGTATATGGATACATCAATATCCCTGACACTCTTCCAATGTTCACAGAACAAAGTTATTTTCATCTCGGCACCAATGAATTTTATTGGGAAGATCGTATCAAAGATGCTCTTAAATATTCAGGATATACTGAAGTGTATACATATCCGATGGTTTCAGAAACATTGTATGAAGGACCTATTGATACTGCAGTTACTATTCAAAATCCGCTAACTGATGATATGGTATATATGCGTGGGACACTTATTCCAAGTCTGCTGCAAGTTGTAAAAGAAAATCAAGATCATGAAACAATTCATATTTTTGAAGTGGCAAATGTATATGAAAAAAATGGAAAAGAATTACCAAACCAGATATTGAAACTTGGTGGGGTTGTCCACAAACAGCATGCATCATTTCTGGAAGTTAAAGGAGTAATTGAAGGATTATTTATTGATCTGGAAATTAAAAATGTAAACTTTAAACAACTCTCTGATCGGTATGGTGCACTACTTTCAATTGACAAAAAAGAGCTGGGTACAATCGAAATACTTGATAAAACAACCATCACATTTGAGCTTGACTTCCAGCTTTTGAGAGAACATGCAACGCTAAAGAAACTGTTCACCCCTGTCGGTAAATATCCTGCAATCGTTGAAGATCTCGCGATCATTGCATCTGCACATGTACCCACTGGAGATCTAATGGAAGAAATTAAAAAGCAAAGCAAATTAATTCGTGAAGTAACTCTTCTTGATAAATATCAAGAGACAAGAACATTTCATATTATCTATCAAAGTCAGGATAAAAATTTAAGTGACAAAGAAATAGGAGAAATCCGAGAAAAAATCCTCAAAGTCCTCAACGATAAATTCAACGCGAGACTGAAAGTCTAATTAACTTATTTAATTTTCCAACCAAACTCAATGTCCAGGTGTAGGAGTCGGTGTGGCAGGCTGTGTGGGGCCTGGGGTGTCTGTTGAATGATCTCCAGTTGCTTGACGGATTACTTCGTCTGGGGGATGATACAAGTCATCACCTGAGTGAGTTTGGGTAATCCAAGCATCAATGCCTTGCTGCCAGCGATTAGTCCCATCAGTTGAGGCAGGATCATTTTCTCTGAACACGAGATAATTTTTTCCGTCTTTACTTTGATAGACAGGTGATTGTGATGTCGGTTGTGTCCCATTAATAAAATACTCAGAACGTGTTGGTTGGCCAGAATAAGGAAGTCCGCCTGCAAACGCATCAATTTGCAAAGCTGTTACGTCATTGGGCTTGGATATTTCCTGATCAGGTTTGCCTTTCAATATTGCTGCCATAATTTTTTCCCAAATAGGGGATGCACCTGTTTCTCCCGAAGAAATGGCTTGATTCATAACTTCATTGTCATTATTTCCTACCCATACACCAACGACATATGATGGTGTATACCCAACAGTCCAGTTATCCCGCTTTTCATCTGTTGTTCCTGTTTTGACTGAAACTGTGTGCCCGGGAACAACAAGCCAGGAGTTGGGACCAAAATCCATCGTACGAGCATTGTTATCAGAAAGAATATGTGAGATTAGAAAACTCACATTTGCAGGTAACACTCGAGGACCTTGAGTTGGCTGGTTTTGGTAAAGAACACTTCCATGACTATCAGTAACTTTCAAAATAGCCACAGGATCTTGACGTATTCCTTCATTTGCAAATACACCATATGCGGTCGTTTCATCAAGCAGAGTTGTCTCACGCCCACCAAGAACAAGTGAGTATCCAACACTCGCAAGATTTTCGGGAGTTGGCTGCCAATTGCTAATCCCCATGTTATATGCCTGTTGCATGACCGGCTGTATTCCTACCCGTGCAAGTGTTTTTACGGCCGGAATATTAAGTGAGTTTCCCAGCGCAAAGCGTATCTGTATAGGTCCTAGAAATTTTCCGCTGTAATTTACAGGTGTATAATCAGGATCTGAATTTGTTGCCTTAAAATTCGTCGGCACATCCATAAGCATAGTAGCCGGAGTATACCCATGTTCAAATGCAACGGAGTAAATAATAGGCTTAAGTGAAGAACCAGGTTGTCTCGCAGAAAGCGCAGCGTCAACATCAGGCTCAAAAACACAGTTTTTTCCTGGCGTACAGCCTGATGGAGTTGGATCTCCAAAATAGTCTTTTCCACCGACAAGTGCTAGAATTTCACCTGTTTTTGGATTGGTGACAATAGCTGCGCCATTACCTACATCATATGATTTCAAAGTTCCTATTTCTGACTTTACAATATTTTCTGCCTTTTGCTGGATTGTGTAATCAAGTGATGTCGTTACTTGCAATCCACCACTAGTTACCATTCCGTCGCCAAATTTCTGAGCCAAAAGTTGTCTGACATACATTACAAAATAAGGAGCTTTTATATTGATATTATTTTCTGAGAACTGATATCTTTTAATTTCATTATATGACCTGGTTGCATCAGTTTTTGTGATATAGCCGTTAGAAACCATCGCATCCAAAACTTCCTGAGTTCTGTTTAAATAATATTTTGTTCCACTGAAGGGCGAGTAGAGTGTGGGACTTTGCGGCAAACCTGCTAAAAATGCACTCTGTGCCAAATCCAAATTCTGCACATTTTTGCCAAAATATAATTCCGCTGCAGCTTCTACACCAATTGCTGTCCCACCATACGGGATATTGTTAAGATACATTTCAAGAATTTGATTCTTTGAGTATTTTTGATCAACCTGTATTGAAAGAATAATTTCCTTGATTTTTCTCCCAATTGTTTGTTGATCAGTCAAAAGAACATTTTTAACTAACTGCTGGGTAATTGTAGATCCACTTTGAAGACTTCCACCAAGAGCAATATTTCTAACAGCACGTAGCATACCGGTTATTGAGAAACCGTTATTGGTATAAAACGTTTTGTCCTCAGTCGCAATTGTTGCCTGTTGTAATTGTTTGGGAATCGTTGGTAAACCTACATACGTTCTATTTTCATTTTGGTAAACAGAGTAGAGAAGTACATGATTTCGATCGTAAATTCGAGTTGCATCTTTGTATTTTGAAGAAACAAGTGTTCCAGGAGTTGGCAAATCGCGGCTATACCATAAGAACATTCCAATACCCACCACAATTGCAGCAATAAACGCAAAAAAAAGATATTTTAATAATGTGCTAAGAGTAAGGAACTTTCTCGCGTCAAAAGAAATTCCTCCTCGTTTTCTGGAACGCAGCCTCCGCGTAGATCTATAATCCATAGGAGTAAGTACAACCAATAATACTAAGTTCAACGGATTTATGCAAGTTTGTTGTACTTTCCATCGCAAATCATTGTAATATTTGCTATACTTTGCCTATGGATCCGATGGAAGAGTTACTTACTCGAGGCGTTGCCAATATTATCCCGGGTAAAAAAGAATTGGAAGATAAACTTCGATCAGGTGAAAAATTAAATATTTATCTTGGCATTGATCCAACAAGCACCAAAATCCACCTCGGTCACGCAGTAGCATTAAGAAAACTCCAAGCATTTAGCGAATTGGGACATCATGTTACATTTCTTATTGGCGATTTCACCGCACTTATTGGTGACACTTCTGACAAAGATACCGAACGACCAGTCTTAAGCGTTGAAGAAATACAACAAAATTTTCAAACATACAAAAAACAAGCAGAAAAAATAGTCGACTTCTCAGGTATAGCTGTTAAACACAACAGTGAATGGCTTAAAAAACTTTCATTTGAAGATATTATTAAGCTCACTCAGCATTTTTCTGTCGGAGATTTCGTCGGTCGAGAATTGATCCGCAAACGATTAAGCGATAACAAACGCGTCGGTCTGCACGAATTTCTTTATCCTGTGATGCAAGGATATGATAGTTATTTTATGGACACTGACATCCAAATTGGTGGAACAGATCAGACATTTAATATGCAGGCTGGAAGGACTCTTCAAAAGGATATAAGAAAAAAACAATCATTTGTCATGACCAACGTAATTCTAGAAGGAACAGATGGACGAAAAATGAGCAAATCCTGGGGCAATGCAATATGGCTTGATGATACAGCTGAAGATATGTTTGCCAAAGTTATGGCGATTACTGATGAATTAATTATGCAGTATTACACGCTTGCAACCAATGTCCCACTAACGGAATTAAATGAAACCGAAAACGCCCTCAAAAAAGGTGAGCATCCAATGAAAATCAAAAAACAACTCGCATTTGAAATCACAAAAGAATTAACTAGTCTTCAAGATGCAGAATCTGCAAAAGAGAGTTTTGAGAAAAGAGTACAAGGAGGAGAAAAACCGGAAGAGGTTCAGCTTTTTGTTTTTGACATTAGTCAGTTACCCGTTATAGAAATTCTTTTGAAAACAAAACTTGCGTCAAGTAACTCAGATGCAAAAAGACTACTAGAGCAAGGGGGAGTTTATATAAATTCTAAACAAGTCAAAGATGCTAATGAACTCGTCTCTTTAGAAGAAAGTCCAATTATCCAGGTAGGAAAGCGAAGATTTTTTAAACTTGGATTAAATTCTAAAGTAAAAGTTATTCATGAAAAATAAAACAAGCCCTTTATTCTTGATTCCTAATTCGTAATTCAATATAATCGATTCATGGAAACATTTGAAAAACATAAAACAGTATGGAGAGTTATTATTATAATTGCAGGGCTTGCACTTATTTCAGCATCATTCCTTCCATATTTGGCGTTACTAAACCAATAAAATAATTAGTTCAAACTGATGGATCTTCACTCATCAATCACCAAAGGCAACCGCTCAATGAAAATGTTTGCCGGCAGATTGGAAAAATTAGAAATTCACACATACTATGATTTTCTTTTTCATCTTCCAAGCCGATATGAAGACTTTTCTGTCATCTCAAAAATCTCAGAAATCCAACCTGGTGAAACTGTCACAATTCAGGGACAAGTGATTGAGATGAAAACTAATTACATGCGTGGAGCACGAATCAAAACCATGCAGAAAGCAACGGTTACCGATGGAACGGGAACGATTGAATTGACATGGTTTAATCAACCATTTCTGACGCGAACAATTTTACCCAACGCAATAATTTCAGCATCAGGAAAAGCGGATAGGTTTGGACGCAACAAAAACTTGTCTCTGCAATCGCCGGAATATGAAATACTTTTTGATAACGCCCAACCTATTCATACTGGACGATTAATTCCTATCTATCCTGAAACCCAAGGAATCTCCTCAAAATGGCTTCGTCGACAAATCTATACTATTTTAACCCAACAACTTAGCGAGCTTACAGAATTCCTGCCGGAGAAATTAATACAAGAAAATCATCTCGTGCATTTTGCAGAAGCACTTCAGGAAATTCACTTTCCCAAGAATTTACAAAAAGCACAGCAGGCTCGTGAGAGGCTTGCATTTGATGAACTATTTCTTATGCAATTAGCTGCAAGAAAACGTAGAACTCAATGGCTCGAAAAACAAAAAGGAATCAAATTTGAACTCAAAAAATATGAAAAAGAAATACATAAAGCACTGAAATCATTGCCGTTTACATTAACAAATGCCCAGCAAACCGCTCTGGATAAGATTTACGAAGATTTTCAGAAACCAACACCAATGAATCGATTGGTCCAGGGAGATGTTGGAAGTGGAAAGACAGTCATTGCAGCAATTGCTATGTATATCGCATATCTTAATGGCTATCAATCGGTTCTTATGGCTCCAACAGAGATACTGGCGCAACAGCACTTTGCCACGATTTCAAAATTTCTTGAACCACTTGGAGTGAGAGTTGATTTGGTAACGGGAAGTAAAAAATTAAAAAAACAACCCGTCATTCCTGCGAAAGCAGGAATCCAACAAATGACTGGATCCCGGATTCCCTCGAAAGGACTAGCTTCTACGAAGCGTCGCGAGTCCGGGATGACCAAAAACTTCGAGAAAGAGCCTTCTTTTGATATCCTTATCGGAACCCATGCAGTTCTGTCGGAAAAAGTTGCTTTTGATAAGCTTGGTCTAGTCATCATTGACGAACAGCAGCGATTTGGGGTAGAGCAGAGAAGTATCATCAGGCAAAAAGGAGATAATCCACATCTACTAACAATGACAGCGACTCCAATTCCGCGAACAGTTGCACTTACCATGTATGGTGATTTAGATTTATCCTATCTGAATGAAATGCCGCACGGAAGAAAAAAAATAAAGACTTGGCTTGTTCCGCCGGAAAAAAGAAATGGAGCGTATGATTGGATCCACAAGCAAATTAAAGAGACAAACTCCCAAACATTTATTGTCTGTCCATTTATCGAGCCCTCAGAAACAATGCAAACAATAAAGGCTGTGAATCAAGAATACGAAAGATTGAGTAAAACAATTTATCCAGATTTGCAACTCGGATTGCTTCATGGGAGACAAAAAGCAAAAGAAAAAGAAGAGGTTCTTCAGAAATTTCGAAGCGGAGAATTTGACATTTTGGTCGCTACACCAGTTGTTGAAGTTGGTATCGATATTCCAAATGCAACAATTATTATGATAGAGGCAGCTGAGCGATTCGGACTTGCACAACTTCATCAACTTCGCGGACGTGTCGGTCGAAGTGATAAACAATCCTATTGTTTGTTGTTTACCGATAGTAAAAACGCAGTGACAAGTACTCGCCTTAAGGCAATGGAAACATCTCATTCAGGAGCAGAATTAGCAGAACTTGATTTGAAACTCAGAGGTCCAGGAAATCTTTATGGAACAGCACAACATGGTGTACCCAAATTAAAAGCTGCAACATTTTCTGACACACTTCTTATCCAAAAAGCAAAAATTGCTGCTGATAGTATCTTTTCTGAACTTTCAAATTATCCATCACTTGTAGAACAGCTTGATAAGACAACCTCTTCAAATATTTCACCCGATTAAAGTATACTTTGTCATCCTCGAAGCATTTTGTTTGATTTTCGTCAGAAAAGTTACGTTTAGCTGTCAAGCTAGGTGGGAACAAACAGAGTACAGTATAAACATAATTACTTTTCATTGGCGTGGGAGGTGAGCAATATGATTCATAGATTACAGTATCGATATCTTAACAATTATCTGACAGTTTATTTTAAACACATACAAATTCGCTCATTCTATAGAACAAAAACTATCCATAAACAGAAAATGGATGCAATAGAAGTAACTAAGACAAAAGTTAAACTGATTGGTGCTATGGCTTGAGAGCAACAAATGCGCTAAAAAATTTCAGAACCTTACACAGCTTGTGTCTATACGAATACCGTATATATCCTGAAATCGCTTGGCGCATTTTTGTTTTTAATAAGACGGGATGGGAGTAATAGTAGGTGAAATGCTTGGAGTTGGTGATACAGTATTCTCAATCGAGGCACTTGAGACACGACTTAATGCATGGCCTGCATAGTTATATCCCATAAACCCAACAAGAAGTATTAATCCGGCAAATATTGCGCCGTTCATAATAGGTGACCTAGATCTTTTCTGAGTAGGTTCTTCAGGGGGAGGGGGAGGGATATAAGGTACTGCTGTTTCTTGTTCTTTATCTGTTTGTGATTGAGAATCTTGCTTATTTTGAACATTACTATCCATGGCAAATTTAGTCTAGCGCAATCCTTTCCACACTGTCAAGTCAAGGATATTGCAAGCTGGTCCAAAATGAGGTAAAATACAAGATAGTTATGTCGCAGGAACCTAAGAAAAGACATTCACGAGCCCGTCAGGGAAAAAGAAGAGCAAGTATTAGCTTGAGTGTAATAAAATCTATTGTTTGCCCAAATTGTGGGGCACCTCAAATATCACACCGAGTTTGTGAATCGTGTGGTTTTTATAAAGGAAAACAAGTTATAAAAGTCAAACAATCGAGTACAACTCAAGCATAAGAATTATTCGTAATCATTCGCATGTGAGATACATGAACCTGTAACCCCATACAAATGACGACGAATATAGACTATATTCGTTATGAAAACTTCCTATGATCCGCGCCATCAGCGCAGACAACATTTAATCCAAGAAATTTTTAGTACTGAATTTCATCAACAAGAAGTCAGTACCGAAAGTAAAGCGATTCTCAAACATACTGAATTTCTTGACAAACAAATACAAGTAGCGGCTCCTGATTTTCCTGTTGATAAAATTAATAAAGTAGATCTCGCAATTTTGAGATTAGCAACATATGAGCTCCTTATTGAGAAAGATGCTCCACAAAATGTTATTATTGATGAAGCAGTTGAACTAGCAAAAGAATTTGCCAATGAAACGAGTCCAGCATTTATTAATGGTGTTCTCGGACACATAACAACCCATGCAAAACTTACCTGAATTTACCAATCCAAAATTATTACAACTTGCCTTTATTCATCGTTCTTATTTGAATGAATCTAAAGAAGTAATTGAATCCAATGAAAGACTTGAATTTCTCGGCGATAGCATTCTTTCATTTATAGTCTCTGACCATTTATATAAAACATATCCTGATTTTGATGAAGGAATTTTAACCAATCTCCGTTCTCTCGTCGTTAATACCAAAAGTCTTGCGAAAACAGCAAAAAATCTTGGATTTGGCAAACATCTTATGTTGTCTCATGGCGAAGAAGATTCAGGAGGACGAGAGAATGACTCTATTCTTGCTAATACATTTGAGGCTGTAATTGGTGGATTATTTATGGATCAAGGCATCGAGTCTGTTCGGACATTTCTTTTTGCGGTACTTATCCCACAAATTGAAGAATATGTTCAGAAAAAAGTATTTAAAGATCCCAAAAGTCTTCTCCAGGAATACGTACAAGCAAGAAAACAAAATTCACCTCTCTATAAAGTTCTTCATGAAGAAGGTCCTGCACATTCCAAACAATTCACCATCGGTGTTTTCGTGGGGGACAATCAAGTAGGGGAAGGCAAAGGAAAATCCAAACAGGAAGCAGAAGAACGAGCAGCGGAGCAGGCTCTTGAGAAGATAGCCAAATAATGGTACAATATGTATTATGTCACTAGTAATTAGATTAACCAGAACAGGAAAAAAAGGAGAACGCAAATTTCGAGTTGTTGTGAAAGAAAAACGCAGCAAGCGCGACGGCGGTTTTATTGACATGCTTGGTTGGTATCAAAAAACTAAAGATAATAAACGAAAAAAGATTGATATGAAAAAATTTGAATATTGGGTTAGCAAAGGTGCACAGCCATCAGCTACCATGCAAGAGATAGTTAAATAATCATGAAAGATACACTCCTTTTTATTGTTTCAGCCGTTGTTGATAATCCTGATGCCGTTAGTATTGAGGAAAATGATGAAGACGGAATTACCAATCTTGTTATAACAGTAGCTCCCGAAGACATGGGAAAAGTTATTGGAAAAGAAGGAAAAGTAATCCGAAGTATCCGAAATATCATGAAGATCAAAGCGATGAAATTCGACAAAAGAATCAAAATCTCCCTCGCCGAACAGGCAGCTTAAATCCCATATTTGCTAAACCTCAACTAAATCCATACAATTAATGTATGTCCAGGTATAAATACCTACTCATACCAATCGCGCTCTTCATTATGTTATTCATTCCTTATCTTTATGTTATTCCCTCAAATGATGGCAATTTAGAATTTGATTTTGCCAATAGCTGGCTTATGGGTGATCATCGCCTTCATCTCCTTTCATTGCATCCGCCACTGAAATTAATGATTTTTAGCCTCTTTTTCAAACTTTTTGGATATAACTCTGTAGGTTATATAGGTCTGTTATTTGGCATAATTGGTATCATTGCGATTTATTTTGTCGCGAAGAAACTTTTTGATAAGAAAGTTGCATTATTAAGTTCGGTATTATTGGCAACTTCAGGATTATATATCTCAGTCGGATTATTTGGTATTCATGATTTTCTCATGACTGTATTCATTTTGGTTGCTTTTGCATTCTATCTCAATTCTCGCTACAAACTTTATGCACTTTTTATCTGCATTGCAATACTTACAAAAGAAACGGCGATCTTTTTTGCAGTAAGTATTTTGCTCTCTGATATCGTAATTAAAAAAAATGTGTCATTCTCTTTGTTTGTACCTATTGTCATACTTGCATGGTATGTGGAATTTCTCCATTTTTCAGGTTATCATTTATGGAACGACTGGAATTTCAGTAAAACAGCACACAACGGTAGCGCTTTTACAATGATGTATAACGTCGTCACGCTTCAGATATTCAATAAATATGCTCTTGAAAATATGCTTCATCTTTTTGTTTTTAATTTTAATTGGATTTATTGGATATTTGTTATAGTTTCATTTTTTTATATAAAAAAGGCGGAAATGAAAAAACATCTCATACCAATCGGCATATTTGCTTCTATTTTTATAGTATTGGTACTCACTTTTCAAACATTTACAATTAATCGATACACGCTTGCCCTTATGCCGTTTGTGTATCTCTTCGCAAGTTATGCTGTTTTTAAATTTAAATATCCTTCGATATTTATTTCTCTTCTTGTGATTACTTCACTTGTCAGCCTTTTCTATTCTGTCGATCCTGTCTCGAATCTCATTTGGAACAAAACTCCAATCCTTAGTGAAAAATTTTACCTTAACAAACCATTGGATGGAGATGATGGCATCACTTATAATATGCAATATCTAAATCTTATGAAAGAAAGAACAGTACTACTTGAAAAAGGTGACTGCAAATTGCCTGCTATAATCCATGACAATACAGTAACGCTTTTTCTTTTTTCTATAAATACATGTAAGTAAATATGCTCCACTTGCACAATAATTTGTTTTAAAAATTGCAAAATATGGTAAGAAGGGTATACAATAGCACATATGAAAATAACTATTCTCACACTTTTTCCTGAGATGTTCACAGGTCCTTTCGATCACTCAATAATTAAACGTGCAAAAGAAAAAGGACTTATCGATATTGAACTAATTACTATTCGTGATTTTGGCGAAGGCACACATAAAATGGTGGATGATACACCTTACGGTGGTGGCATTGGGATGGTATTAAAAGTCGACGTACTCCACAAAGCAATCGAGCAAGCCCTAACAACCTTTTCTCGACAAGCGGGTAATAAACCAGTAAAACAATTAGTACTACTGATGAGTGCATCGGGAAAACCATACAAACAATCACATGCCAAACATTTCTCAACCCTCGATCACCTTATTATTATCTGCGGACATTATGAGGGAGTAGATGAGCGTATTATGAGGTATGTTGATGAGGAAATAAGTATCGGAGATTTTGTTTTGACTGGAGGAGAATTGCCGGCAATGATGATAGCAGATAGCGTGACACGACTGCTCACAGGCGTAATTACACCAGGAGCAACAGAAGATGAATCATTCTCGGGGGCTGATTCACTTCTTGAATATCCTCACTACACCAAACCACGCACGTATGAAGGACTTGATGTGCCAGAAATACTTCTTTCAGGTAATCATCAAAAAATTGCAGAATGGAGACAAGAACGATCGTTAGAAAAAACAAAACGTACCCGTCCAGACCTTCTAAAAAAATAGTAAATTTTAGTTACTATTTCTCATTTCAGAATAATGGAGTTGCAGATCCTGAACTTGTTGATCGAGTCTCGTTTCGTATAGTTGAAGGACCTTGCCATTGAGAAAGTGTTTGTAATAACGTTACTTTATTATTAGAAAGAGGAGTTAACGGAGTAAAGGGTGAAAAATTACCGACAGGAAAAGGTTTTTGATAGAACTGAATTGTCACTGAAGTATTTGGAGCACTTCCATTAATCATGGCTACTTCCGCAAGAGGAGAACTATTCTCGAGCGCATGAATAAATTTTCTAATTTTATCAAGACTACCATCAACAACAACAATAACCTGTATTGAAGACAGTTGGTTGGGGGCAGCAATAGTTGTTTTCCCAGACGAAGATGCAATATTACCTACCTGAAAAGAATAATCGTTTAGAGATACTCCTGAGTTTGCAGAAGCGTTTGAAATAGCATTCAACATAGTTCCAAAATCTTTTTCAGATGGCAATGCTTGAGTTGAAGTCAAAAGTTGTTGATTCAATATATTTTTATCTAAATTATTCATGAAATTAACATTTTGCTGAAGAACAGCTATTCGTTGTCGTGTTGCAGTCACTTCTTTGCGTATAGAAAACCAATTACTCAACTCTGGAAGGATGAGATAGAGAGAGAGCACAATACAGATAACAATTGCTACAAAAAGTGTAGTAATTGAATATAATTCGGAATCCCGGAACTTATAATACCAGTACCGAAATCCTTTTTTACCGATCCATGTGTCTTTAGTTATACTCATAACGCATTTAGCTTAACTGTAATCTCATATTCGTTAGTAGATTGATTATTTGCTAAATCCACCAGTGTAACTTGAGAAAAATCCTTCTTTTGTTGAACCAAAACAATAAGTCCATTTATAAAATTATCTAAATCTTGTAATGAATTACTATCAACTGTTACAACTATGGATGAACTATTTGTTTGTATAGCCGAAACAACCGAATTACCAGAAAGCTTACTTTCTATCACTCCAAGTGTCTGATCAAGCATCTGGCGTTTTGCTAAAAAATGAGAAATACCATCCGTTCGGTCATTTATCAGTGCTAATTTTGCAATATCATTTTTTGATTGCAATAAGTTTAGTTCTAATGACTGCTCTTGATTTTTAAGGGTTGGAAGTGGCGAAATAGCTACTAAAATAAAGAGTATTACTGAAAAAGCAGAAACCAAAAAAAGCAAACTAACGACAATAATTCGAGTCGTTTGCAAATGTTTCAATATAACGACCGAAGAACTTTTTTTATTTGGTTCTAAAAGATTAATTCCTTCATTCATATTCTTTTAATGCAAGACCCACAGCAACTGAATATTCCTGGCCTTTTGATTCTATCTGCTGGGGCACATTTTGTACATTGAGCATTTTCCATGGATTGGCAAGTACTGACTCGAATCCAAGATTTTGTGCAAAATAAACTGCAAGGCCAGGAAGACTTGCACCACCACCTGTTAATAACATTTGTGAAATGGGAGAATCTGATTTATATTTCTCTGCATAAAAGGTGATCGCTTTTTTTACTTCAGTCAGAAGAGCTGTCAGGATCGGCTGAATTGCTTTCCCAACTTTTCCACCAAAATTTTTATCTGACAAACCATACACTCTCTTATACTCTTCAGCTTGTGAAAGCTGCAAACCAAAATCCGATGCAATAGCACGTGTAAGTGCAACACCACCAAGAGGTACCGAATAATTAAAGACAAGTAAACCGTTCTGTACAATACCCAACGTTGTACTCATAGCTCCGATATCAGTTACCAAAGAAGTTGGCGCATTTTTTGAAGAAATTAAACTACGGATAACTGCTAGAATTTCTGTTTCAACAGAAACAATCGTAAGCCCTGCAAGATCTAGAATTGTCTGATAACGTTTGATAAGTTCCTTTGGTGCAGCTACCAAAAGTACCTGCATTTTTTCTTCAGGAAGATGCCCTTTAATAGTACGTAATTTATTCCAAGCAAGTGTTACTGACTCAAGTGGAACGGGAATATACTGTTCTGCTTCCCAATAAATAGCATTTGCGAGATCATGATCTGAAAGTACCGGCATTTCGATCACTTTCGTAAATGCGTGATTTTCTGGCAATGCGATATTAACATCATTTGTCGTGATTTTGGCGTCGATGACAAGTTTGTTAATAATTTGTGCCATTTCCTGATGATCAAATGGCGATTCTGATTGCATCCCCTGAATAGGTGTAGGGATAGACAATGATGTATTATAGGAAATTGTATTATTTTCGCGATTTAACCAAACCACTTTCATGGAAGTAGTACCGATATCTAGTCCAAATGCATTACTTTTCATATTACGTATTCTCCTTTAATTTATTGCGGAACATACAACCCATACTGTAAAATTTCCGACGGCAATGTTGGATAGTAACGATAGGTCATAATTTGCCTTTGAGTATCGGCAGAGACGCCTGTTGCTTGAATTACCGTACCTTGTGCAGGTAATGAGTTACAGACTGTCTGTGCAGCATTACAACCAGTTACGCCTATTATTGCCGGAGCATAGAGTGGTACAACTCTGACAAAAAGACCTGAGTTGACAGCAATTGTTCTACTATATCTATATGTAAGAGAGAAGAGAAAGAGAGAAGAGATAGAGA
>JBEPUU010000008.1:0-16569 GCA_041691355.1 bacterium
GAATAGATGGCCATCAAGAGAATCCTACACTTACATATGAAGAAATAAAAATATTGGGAGAAATTATTTTGAAATGTCGAAATCTTCGATCAAGTAATAGCGTTTTTGATTTTATGATGGTTACGAAAGGCAGTTATGGTGGATTTCTTAATAAAACAAGTAAAATTTGGGATAATGTTGCTCCTCAAATTATTGTTGAAGAAGCAGGTGGTGTTTATACTGATTTTTTTGGTGAGAAGATAGATTATACAACGCCTCTACAAAAGGTTTCAGAAAACTTTACCTGTTGTGTTGCTGCGCCGGACCTTCACGAACAACTCCAAAAAATAATTCATTCTTAGTTTGTTATTCTCAATCCCTCTGTGCTAAGATGAAAGATACCCTGTTAGCTCGTCCATGAAGAAAATTGCATTAGTTTTCATCATTTCATTTATCTTGGCACTTAGCATTTTTTTAGGAGTACAATACTATGTCAACATCCACTCAGAAAAAGGTGCACTCCAGGTAACATCAAGCCCTGAGAGCAAAGTGTATATCAATGGGAGTTATATCGGACAAACACCTCTTTGCAAGTGTCAAGCAACCGATATGATAGCTCCAGGCGACTATACAATTCGTGTCGTGCCGGTTGGAAGTTCTCTCCAAACGTTTCAGGAAAAAATTACAATCTCTCAAGGAGTTTTGACGGTTGTTGATAGAAAGTTTGGCTCTAATGGACAATCTGAAGGAAGCATAATCTCTCTTACCCCACTTGAAGATAAAACGATATCTCAACTCGTTGTTGTCTCTTTCCCGCAAGGAGCAAAAGTGACTCTTGATGATCAAGATATTGGAACAACTCCGTTTTCAACCAATAATCCTACAGAATCGGATCATGACTTAAAAGTGAGTAAGGATGGCTATAATGAAAAAGAAATACGTATAAGAACACCGCTTGGATATAAATTGACCATAGTGGCATATTTGAGTACCAATCCCACAGGTCTTGCTTTCCCTACTGCCTCAAGTAGTGCATCACCAACTACTATTCCTCCGGGCAGTCCAACGCCATCTCCTACTCAAAGTGTTTTGATATTGCAAACCCCTACCGGATATTTGCGCGTCAGAGAGGGACCTTCATTATCTGCATCGGAAGTGGGGGAAGTAACCCCTGGGAAGGCGTATCCGCTCATTAGTCAGGAATCAGGATGGGATGAAATTATGGTCAATAGCGGAACGACAGGATGGATTAGCTCACAATATGCTCAAGCAGAATAGGAGAGTTAAGTGATAAAGTAATTTAAAATAATAACTGTCACTGTCCAGACAACGACTGATATGAGAAGTGGCTTGTCTGAGAAGAGAACTCGCTCGGGACTTTCACCTTCATGCTTTTCATAGATCCGCTGCAGATATCTCATCAGACCATACACCACAGGAATGATAGTAATCATAAGCCATTTCCGCTGTAAATATGTACCAAGTGCTTCGGCAGGAAAAAATGTGAAGTTAAATTGTAGTCCTCCAGGATTTTCCAAAAATGCGAATAGAGAATACGAAATAAATGTGGATGTTGCAAAAAGAGATAGATATACATCAAGTAATTGCTCAGTGTAATGAGAAAGTGTTTTACGTGTGCTTAGTTGTGCCCCCGTTTGATGAGAAAGAAGTGTAAGTTCCGAGCGGCGTTTGCCTATTGCGAGAAAAAGTGATAATGAAATGACTGTAAGGAATAGCCATGCTGAAATGTGGGAATCGGTAACGACTTCTCCCACAAATACCCGCAAAATATACCCTGCTGCGAGTGTTAAGATATCGATAATCTCGATATGCTTGAGATATGCAGAATATAATACATGCATGATGAAGTAGACGATTGTAAGAATAAAGAACCCAGGCTGAATAATGTAACTTATTGTAATAGCGCCAAGTGCAAGAACTATTGCAAGAACAACGGCGACGTTTGGTGCGACATCTCGATGCGCAATAGGACGGAATCTTTTAAATGGATGGATGCGATCTTTTTCGGCATCGAATAAGTCATTAACAATATAAATAGAGCTTGATATTGCACAGAAAACAAGAAACGTATATGTAACTTTTATAATTGTATTTAGATCAAAGAGGCTACCGTTGAAGAGAAGAACTCCATAAATTGCGAAGTTTTTGATCCACTGACGTGGTCGGAGCAGCCGAATAATATCACGAAGTGAGTTTTTCATTTTTCTTATTCTTATTTGTGATCGAGTGTAAAAAGAGCAGTGCGCCTCCCGTAATAGCAATAACCATAAGAATAGCAAATACTTTACTTCTGCTTTCAAGCAAAAATGAAAGTATACCTAATATACCAGAGATGCTCCAATAAAACAATGCGATTTGTCTTTGTGAGTATCCTAATGCAAGTAGAATATGATGAAGATGTTTTTTATCTCCATGAAACGGAGATTTTTTTGATAAAATTCTTCTGGTAATAGTAAACATGAAATCAACAAGAGGTACCCCCATCACAAGAATTGCGGTTGCTAATTTTGCGCTCGTCAGAATCGATGCAACACCGAGCAATAAATAAAGAGAAGTTGCGCCATAACCGGGGAAAATTTTTGCAGGGTGAAAATTGAAAATAAGAAAACCAATAGCTGCACCGGCTATGATAAAGGAAAGTTGCGCATCAATAGATCCTCCATGACCTACAGGATTGAGTTTTAAACTCAATATACCTATAACGATTGCTGAAATTGCTACAATACCTGGCATTTGTCCATCAACGCCTTTGCTAAAGTTGATCATATTCATAACCCAGACGAGCCAAAGAACTGAAATAAGATCGGAAAGTAAAAGGGAAAAGTGAATAAAAGGAATACTGATAAGTTTAATAGTATCCAAATGCAATACTCCACCACCGATGGGGTTGGTAATAAAGTGAATACTAACTCCACTAGAAACTACAATAACAGCGGACAAAATATTGATAAGAAATCTGAAATAAGGAGAAACATCTTTTGATTGCGCATTAAATTTGTCATCAATCAGTCCAATACCAAGCGCAAGAAATGCAGCAAAAAAGATTGCAAAAGTGACTGGACTAAACGGAATAAAAAAGAGACTCGTTAGTAACGCACCAAAATAGAGGGGGATGCCACCTCCTCGGGGAATTGGTTTAGTATGGATGATACCAGGATGCTTATGCAATGTAGGGTCATCCATCAGTCCGAATTTCTTTATCAGGGGAATAGCAATAAACGTTAAGACTGTCGTCACAAAAAGTGCGATAATAAATGGTAACAGAGAAACACTGACAAAAGTAGGCATATAGCAATTATAAGATGAGTTGTAACGTCCTGACAATAAAAATAAATGATAATAAAGATGCAAGGAGCGTCGTGATTCCAATAATTCGGGAAACCAAAGGCATAGTTATATAGAGTTTTCTCAAAAGTATATAATTGAAAAGAAAAAATACAGAAGTTATGACAAGCGGTAACAAAAATTCATATGTTGCTCCAAGCCTACTTTCTCCCCAAGGTAATTGATTGAATAATGGTATAGCGGGTGGAAGCTTTTGAAAAAAAAGTGCCAAAATTCCTGCCTGAAAAAGTAATAAAACAAAAGAAAATGTCATGCCCCAGCGGACGATTTTATCGGCTTTGACAATATTAGAAACTCCGTTCATAAATGATTGCTCCCTGCAAGTTGTACTGCATTATATAAAGTGGCAGTTGAAACGGCAAGGGTTGAATCTCCTTAAGTGCAATAATATATTTTGGTTTTACCTTATCAATTGCATGTTGGGTTTGATCAAAAGTGTTGTTTTGTAGAATATGATAAGCAACAGTATATTCACCAGGAGGAAGTTCTCGAGTTAGTGCGTAAATTTGAGGGTTGTTTCCCCAGATAAATACACGATCCGATGGAGTAGTATTTTTTCGAATAAAAGCCGCAACAGAGTAGTCTCGTGGGACTTTGGGGTCAAAGAATGTTTGATAGTCTGTGACGCTTTTTTGACCGTTAAGAAATTGTATGGCATTTTCATAATACGAAAAGGATTTGGGTATATTAAATTGAAATTGGAGAAGAAGTACAAAGAGAATGCCGATAATTCCTGTAAAAATTTTCAGACGAGATTTCGCGTGCTCACTTGTAAAGAGTAAACCAACGAACAAACAGAAGCTTGGTAATACTACGATAACATAATGCGTGTATGGACGTTCTGAAAAATATGCGTTAAAAAGTGAGAAAATAAGCCACACTACAATAAAAAGAGTAGGTTTGGGAAGATGCGCGCGTTTTTTAAAAACTGCATATAGAGCTGCAATAAGAAGAATGCATTTAATAATAAGAAATCCTTGTGGAATTTCCCATAATGTATTTTGCCAACCGACATAACTCACATTTCCTGAAAAAGCTGCCTGAAAAAACGCGACAAAGGCATGATTAAAAGTAAAATATATGATAGCCAAAAAAAGTGGGAACAGAAATCCGAGAAGTAAGAACCACGATGTAGTAAGCACAGAACGCAGCCATGAGTCTTCGATTGTATGATGCTGTGATCGGGAAAGCGCTAGCATGAACGATTTCCAAGTTATATTGGTGGGTAGACGTACCATAATGAAAAAACCGATAAATGCAGCGAGATCAAAAATAGCAACTATTTTGAAAAGAAATGCAACACCTAGCAGCAAACCAGCAATAAGAAGTGAGAGATTTTCTTTGGCTTTGTTTAAATTTACAAAATTATATATTAGTAATCCTGCAAGGATAATGGGCAGGAGAATAAAATCTTCAGCATTGGCAATATTGCCTTCAAGAATGGGTGTTGCCAGAAGTAGTACGTAAAGAACTGTTATTATGAGGCTAATTCTCTGTTTCTTAAACAGTTTTTGCGATAAGAAAAAGAAAGCTATGATAGAAAGGAGGCCTGCAATAATTGAAAAAAATTTCACTGTTGGCTGGTCACCAAGTGATAGCGCATAGACAACATATAAAAGAGGTGGTTTGTTATCCCAAATATCACGATACAGCAAATGTCCTTGGTCCATTGATTGCCCGACAACTTCGTAGATTCCTTCATCTCCATACCAATACGGTTCCATAAGAGATGGAAGCCGTAAGAAGAAGAATAGCATGCAAAGTGCAATAAGCCACCACAGTATTTTTGTTTTTTCTAATTTGGCGAGAAGTTTCATTAGACTTTATCTGTCACCTTATATTCCAAACGTTTGCCGAACATTAATTGAGTGTGAGAGATAAGAGCTGGAAGTGCTGAAAGGAAAAATCCGACAAATGGCATGAGCAGAAATTCAAATGGGAAAAGGATTTTTCTGTAGAGAGGTAGATGTTTGTTGGTCGGACGATTTTTATAATCAATAAAAAGCATTGCCAAAAGAGCAGCCAATGCGATACTAAGAATAGATCCTGCAAGTTGCGGCAGACTAAATCCAAGAGCAGTACGTGAGTAGACAGGATTGATGAGTGCCATAACGTTTGCTGCAATAGTAACGATAAACCAATAGGATGGCCAAAGAATATGATCCAAAAGCACATTGAGCATCAAAACAGTTTTCCTAAAGAAAGGCACACCTGGAACTGTTAACCACCATTGAATAAAAAGTGGATTGTCTGAAACTCCCCATGACCAACGACGTTCTTGATGATATTTATTTTTGAGACTGCTTATATAACTGGATGACTGAGCTGCATCCATGGATGTTTTGAGATAAATAGGCTCGACCCAAATATTCCCTTTCTTGTGGTAAAAAGCTTTGAAGAAAATACGGTAATCTTCAGGAATAACATCGACATCCCAGAAATCAACATCTTTAATGAGTCTCATTGATAACGAATAGGTCGCGTGAGTAAGAAGTCTATCACCCTGCGTGAGAAGTGCCATTCTATAGAGATTGCCGAAGAAGGAGGTGATACGTGTTGGTGCAGGTACTTCCCAAATGTTGTTGTGAAAGACAATTGCTGATTGCCAGAATTTATTGTAACGTTTCGGATCAGTTAAGAATTTATACGAGAGATAGGCAAAATATTGCTTGTCAAAAATGGAATCGGCATCGACTGACGAAATCGTTGCGTAATTGACATCCAAAGGGCCATCTTCAAAAAGTTTTTTATATGCTACACGTCCAGCATAAGCTTCGTTAGATGATTTTCCTTTAACTTCTCCTAATACATCAGGATGATAGGTGGCAAAGATGCTGCCAAAAATATGTTTGTATTCTTTTATTAAAATATCTCCTCTCATTTTTGCTTCCGTTTCACGTTCTTCCATCGCAAGGACGATATGTAGCTGCTTAGTTGGTAATGTTTGCCCAGAAAGGGCGTCGAACGTTTTGCGGAGTTTTTCAACAGATTCTTTGTAATTAAGGACAATAAGAATATGATGCATATCGTTTACATGAGGAAGCGGTTTGGCTTTTTCATTCCAGTCTCTATTCTCGGCGAGTCTTATTCTTCGTGAGGCAATAGTTGCAGTGACAACCAGAGAAAATGATTTATACAGCCAATAGACATCAAAGAAAAGAATAAAATAGGCCAATTGTGTCGGTACGAAAAATGATCCCCACAAAGGAGAAAGAATTAGCATCCATGCAAGAAATCCGGGAAGAATTTCCAAAAGTCTGCGTGTTTTTACGGGATAACGTATAAATAACTTGTCAAAAAAACCTGTCATATCTTGTATTTGAAACTCTAACTTTTTAAGCGTGTGAACATAGTATAGACATTTTTGTCTGTCTGTTCCACTAGCTCTTCATAGGAAATGCCTTTGCATGTTGCGATGAACTGTGCAGTGAGTAGTGCGTATTTGGGTTCATTTCTTTTTCCTCGATGAGGAATTGGCGTAAGGTAAGGTGCATCTGTTTCTATTACAATTCGATCAAGTGGAGTGAGTTTGGCTAATTCCGGAAGTTCTACAGTTTCACCTGGCGCTAACCCTTTATATGTACTATTTCCGTCAAATCCGATACAAAATCCCATCTGCAAAGCAGATTTCAGTACCTCCTTACTCCCGGCGAAACAGTGAAACATGCCTGGATTGGTCAATAATAAGTGCTTGTGCTCATTGAGAATCTCAATTACGTCTTCTCCTGCAAGACGATTATGAATTTGCAGAGGAAGTCCGACTTTGTGTGCAAGCTCTATTTGTTGTATAAAAATCTCTTTTTGTATTTTGGGATCGACAATTCCATTTGATTTATAGGAGAAATAATCCAAACCAATTTCTCCAATTGCCAGCACTTTAGGATGCTTCGTAAGTTTTTCAAGTTCTTCCAGCCAGTAGCTATCGGTTACATCGGGAGATTTATTTATTTTCTGCGCGCCTTCTGTTTCTTCAACAACATCAGGATCGGTTTGAATTTTATCTGCATGATGTGGGTGAACGCCGACAATTGCAAAAAGTTTTTCATACTCCTTGGCAAATTCTACAGCTTTTCTACTTGAAGAAAGTTGTGTCCCCGTATTGATAATTGTTGTTATACCTGCCTCAAAAGCATTTTTTATAACTTCATCATAATCGTTTTCAAATGCTTTGAATTGGAGATGACAATGGACATCAATCATATGTTAGAGTCTTGGGAACAGTGGTTTTTCACTGGCAATTTTCGGTCCTTTGAATTGTGTAAGAATTTTCCTTGATGTTTCGGGCATAAATGGTTGTAAATAGAATGCGATTTTTCTTATATGAGTTATATATATCGATAGAACTTTTTTTAATTCCTCACCTTCAAGTTTCCAAGGTTTTGTAGCTGAAATATGTTCGTCTAAAGATCTAATACTCCATTCTTCATCAGAATTCCAAATTTTATTAAGTGCTTCGTTAAATTCGAATCCATCTAAATGGTCGGATAAAGCATTTTTTTCCTCAAATTGATTGATAGTTTCATTAACTGAAAATTCAAAACCAGAGTTCTCACAAAGTTTTGCAACTCGCGCAATAAGATTTCCTAATCCATTTGCAAGATCTGCATTGTATGCAACTCTAAATTTTTCTTCTGAAAAATCTCCATCAGAAAAAGGCGAAAAGTATTTGAGGAAATAGAATCTAAGTGCATCAGCTCCATATTTTTGAATTAATTCAATTGGGTCGATAACATTTCCAAGAGTTTTGGACATTTTTTGCCCATTCACTGTAAAATATTCATGGACAAAAAGTTTTTTTGGCAATTCCAGCCCAGCAGATAGCAAAAATGCTGGCCAATAGACTGCATGAAATCTGATAATTCCTTTTCCAATTACGTGGACATCGGCAGGCCACCATTTTTTGTATTCTTCATCGTTCCATCCGAATCCTACGCCACTTTGATAAATATTGAGAGCGTCAAACCACACATACATACGTTGTGTATCATCTCCGGGAACAGGAACACCCCAATTTTTCGCTCGTTCGTTACTTCGAGAAATACTTATATCTTCAAGCCCTCTTTTAACAAATGCCAGAACTTCGTTTCTTCGAAAATCTGGGACAACTGCGAGTTGATTTGATTCGATTAATTTTAAAATCTTTTCGGTGTAACCGGATAATTTGAAAAAATAATTTTCTTCTTCAACTTCTTCAAGCGGTTTGCCTGGGTGTTCGTAACATTCACCATTTTCATTCAATTCCTCGCGAGTATAAAAAAGTTCGCACCCGACACAATATAATCCTTTATATTTCTTTTTATAAATGTCTCCATTTTTTTGGCATAGTTCCCACAATGTTTGTGATGCATGATAATGATGCGTTGTATCACTACCTTTTTGGAAAACATCAAATTGGATATGAAGTTCTTTGGCGAGGTCTTCAAATAATTTTGTATTTTTATCAACAAATTCTTGCACAGGTGTTTTTTCTTTTTCTGCTGCTTGGACATTTTTGAGTGCATTCTCATCTCCGCCTGAAAGAAATCGTGTTTCAAATCCTTTTAATCGGTGATATCGTGCAACAACATCAGCCTGTACAAATTCAAGTGCATGACCAATGTGAGGCTTTGCGTTAACATAGGGGATAGCGGTAGTAATATAAAATTTTGCCATAAGTTATCCACAAATTGTAGCACAAATGGAGGTTTATGGCGAGCTTACTTTTTATTTGAAACAAATAATTCAAGGGTTACAAAGAGTGCGAGTAAAAGAATGAGAAAGAAGAGATTTGTTAAATGAGTAAGTCTAAAAATTAGGTAAATGACTACAAAACTTGCTACCAATCCTCCATGTATTTTGCTTTTGAAAATATATGAAGTTGTTGCAAAGAGAAAAAGAGCAAGAAATACGAAGAAAAGAAGGAGAGATGGAAGCTTGGCGAATTTTTCCAAGGGGAATGAAATACCTTGAAAAACCTGGGCAACTCCATAGTAAGTATCAGGTGAAGAAAAATAAATGAGAGAGGCGAGCAATAAAAAGCTTACTATGCCTATAATAAGTAGTGAAACAGATCTTTTTCGTTGTCTCATGGATAAATTTTGTATATTTAGTATAGCAAACTAAGTTAATTGTAAAAGCTGGGAGGCATTTATTGCGATTTTTTATTCATATAACGTTTTGTTATGGACAACTACTGCTTGCAGGGAAACATTGTTTGATACTACTGCAGTAATGATATCCGTTTCCGATAGAACTACATTGGTTACTTGATGGATCGTTATCGATGAATCCGGGGATATGCAATATATTAAAACCAATAAGCTGTAGGAAGACAAATGAGAAGATAAGAAAGATAAGACCAACAATAGCAGCGATAAGTTGATCTCTAGCTTGCTGAATTTGCTCAGGTTTGCCCTGTGAGATCATGAGCTGATAGCCTGCTTTAATGATCAAAAGAAGAGCAATACCACCAGAAATACTCAGGAGTATGGCAAAGATTTTTTGAATAAATGCTTCAGGATCAGTAGGGAAATTACCAAAAGCAGATACAAAGGATTCACATACTCCACCTTTATTACCATTAGTCCATTTAGCACATGGTGGTAAAGGTGGTGGAGGAGGTTGGGAAGGTTGAGGGGTATCTGCCACACATGCGCCACACATTACACCAAGATGCGCACACTCTTGAGGACTCCAGTTAGTACAGGTAAATCCTTTTTGACATGTACCTTGTTGACCTTTACCTGGGACAATCGCACAGGTAGATATTGGCGGTGTAGGTGTTATGGTTGGAGTTGGTAATGGTTTTTGGCAGTCGGTTTGACATTGCTGTCCGCGTATGCCGCCCGGAAGAGTTACTGTCTTACATTTGTTCTGATCAGTTTTACAAAGCAGACCTGGTGAGCAATTTGATTGACCTGAGCCTGTACAGGTTTGCCCTTGTTTTAGATATTGGCAATGACTAAGACATTGAGGTGAGTTCCTATTTCCAGCTCTAGCGCAGTTAGGATTAGAAGCAGGTGGGACACACACAAGTCCTCCCCCGCAAGTTCCATTACCCGTTCCAGTACACACTTTTCCTGGTTGAGGAGGAGCGGGTTTACAAATAAGCTGGCAAGCACCAAAGTCCTTTGGGCCACAACTATTCTTATCTGCTTGCTCACAAATTTGATTTTTTGCGCAATCTGCGTCAGCTTTACAGGATTGAGCCGCAAAGGTTGGTTGTGAAGCTACAGTAACAAAAAAACATGCAAGCAAAAGAACTGAAAGAAAAAAGGACAGAAAATAGTTTCTCACATATTCAGCATGCCAAAAAATACGAGGAAAAACAAGACAGATGATTTTTGTTTATATACTTTTTAGTTAAGGGCATGTACTACTTGCAGGGTAACATTTATTAATACTACTACAATATTGAAGTCCGGCACCACAAGAATTGCTAGTGCCTTCAGTAAAGCCAGGGATATGCAATATATTAAAACCAATAAGCTGTAGGAAGACAAATGAGAAGATAAGAAAGATAAGACCAACAATAGCAGCGATAAGTTGATCTCTAGCTTGCTGAATTTGCTCAGGTTTGCCCTGTGAGATCATGAGCTGATAGCCTGCTTTAATGATCAAAAGAAGAGCAATACCACCAGAAATACTCAGGAGTATGGCAAAGATTTTTTGAATAAATGCTTCAGGATCAGTAGGGAAATTACCAAAAGCAGATACAAAGGATTCACATACTCCACCTTTATTACCATTAGTCCATTTAGCACATGGTGGTAGTGGAGGAGCAGGCAAAAGTCCTGCATCAACAGGACAGAGATTTACTGCAGCTTGCCCAACTCCGACTCCCGCTGTGGCTTGATCTTCAAATACGACATTGCCAGCTGTCCCCGCGACTTTAGTTACATCTTGACTTTGATCACATGCAGAACCCTTACTAGCACTAGTTATACATATTGAGTAATCACCCGGAGGGACCTTAGTAAATTCTGCAGATACTTCATTAGATACATTTTTATCACCCGGGAGAGTAGTCTTAGCGGCTTTAACTCCAATTACTGTTTGTATAACTTTTCCATTCTGTTTTAATGTCATCTGAACTGATTTTGTGTCGCAGACAAGAGACACAAGAATATCAACAAAAATTGAGTCTTTAGTGAGCTTTTTGGGAACTCCAATTGGAGCTATTTTCCCATAGGTTAGATCAAGAGGTATATTTTTCTTTTTTACAAATGATTTACACGAAAGAATAGGCGCCGCACATACTTGATAATTCCCTGGATCAAGATAAAAAGTCACCATATAGGAGAAACCCACTCCGGCGTTTATTCTTTTTCCTGTTTGTGTTTGATTGCCCACAGTAAATGTAACAGATCCTGGTGGAGTAGATCCCTGGACATTAACTGTTACTGTTACTTTTTTAAGTCCTTTTGGATTATTCGGAGGTGTACCTTTAACGGGTACAGTTTTATTATTAAATGCTGAAATAATACTCGCTGGACAAGCATTGGCGACAGGAGTGGTACTTAATGAATTACTGGCTACTAGAGTTATACTATTTTGGCCAACCACTTTTATATCATTAATAATTACTACACAATCACCTTTGGCAGATTGAGGATCTTTTATAGTCAATGTTCCAGGAAACAAGAAAGACGTTGCAACCCCTGGAACAGATAAATCAGTTGCAGATTGGAGATCGCTTCCTGTTACATGTATTTTGTCACCATTCCAGGTAAATGTTTCATTTGATATTTTCGCTGCAAACGCTAATTGTTGTGTTGTAAGGAAGACAAGTGATATTATACTGAAAATAAGTACGGGCAATAAATACTTTTTCACATATTCAGCATTACAAAAAAGTTAGTCAAAAGCAAGTAATAAGAGTAATAAATTTGCATTCTTGACAAGGGTTGGCACTCGTGTTATATTATTGCTAATCCGATTTGCTCAGCGGATCACAAGTAAAGTTCGAACTTTATATTTATATGCATAACTTAACGCAGCGGCAAGTTGAGATTCTTCGAAGCGTTATCGAGGAATATATCGAGACTGCCGAACCGGTTGGGTCCGAGACAATAGAAAAGAAGCATAACTTGAGTGCAAGTCCTGCGACTATTCGAAATGAAATGGTCAAGCTTTCCGATTACGGATACTTGAAAAAACCTCATTCATCGGCTGGACGCATACCAACAGCAACGGGTATGAAATTCTATGTCAGAGAGCTCATGAAAGAAAAAGAGCTTTCAACCGTTGAGGAAGTTGCATTAAAAGAAAAAGTATGGGATTATCGTGAACGAATGCAGAGATTTCTCAAGGAGGCAACTCGATCGCTTGCTGAGAAGACCAATACTCTTGCAGTCGCAGTCACGAGCGAAGGTGATATCTATTGTTCAGGGTATGCAAATATTTTGGAAATGCCTGAATTCTTTGATATCGATGTGACAAAGACACTTCTTGAAGCACTTGATGAATATGGGAGTTTTGAAAGTATCTTTGCAAATACAAATGATGATGAAGACATTCATGTATTGATTGAAGATGAATTAGGTAGTAGTCTTCGTGGACCGTATGGATTTATCTATACTGAATACTCAACACCTTTGAATGTTCATGGAAGAATCGGTGTACTTGGTCCAGCAAGACTTCAGTACACATCAATAATTCCAACTGTTAGATATTTTGCAGAATTGATAAATAGTAGCGCAAAGGGTTGGTAAAGTTACAGTAAAGGTTTATTATAGATATTAATGAAGAATGATGATCAACAAAAAGTAGAAGAAACAGAAGAACTAACAAAGGCTGAAGAGGCAGTTTCTCAGGAAGAGTTTGATGCACTGAAAGAATTGGCAGGGCAATTGGAAGATAAGTATAAGCGTGCCTTGGCAGATTATCAAAATTTACAAAAAAGAACTCAGGAGGAAAAAATAGGTTGGATTAGAACAGCAAACGGGAATTTAATTGAACGATTGTTGCCAGCACTTGATCATTTAGAAACAGCTCTCAAAGGGGCAAAGGAAAGTGATCAGAAATCATCTTGGCTACAAGGGGTTGAGATGACAGTCTTGGAGTTACAACGAGTTTTGGAAGAAGAAGGATTACAAAAAGTTCCAACTGAAAAATTCGATCCAACAATACACGAAGTAGTTGAAGCGAGAGAAGGAAAAGACGGGGTTATTGAAGACGTATTTCAAATGGGATATACTCTAAATGGAAAATTAATTAGACCAGCAAAAGTTGCGGTCGGAAAAGGAAAATAAATTATGGGAAAAATAATAGGTATTGATTTAGGAACAACAAATTCATGCGTAGCAGTCATGGAAGGTGGATCACCGAAAGTAATCCATTCTGCCGAAGGACGAAACACAATTCCTTCAGTTGTCGATCCAAAGACACATGTTGTCGGAGATGTTGCAAAGAGACAATTAGTCCTCAAGTCAAAAGAAACATTGTTCTCTATTAAGAGATTGATGGGAAAGAAATTCAGCGATCCAACAGTCAAGGAAGATATGAAATGGCTTCCTTATACTATTAAAGCAGGCCGTGATGACATGGCAATTGTTGAAGTAGATGGCAAGACATACACGCCACAAGAAGTAAGTGCAATGATTTTGCAAAAAATTAAATCCGATGCAGAAGCATATCTCGGCGACAAAGTTACCCAAGCAGTTATTACCGTTCCTGCATATTTTGACGATAGTGAGAGACAAGCTACCAAACAAGCAGGTGAGATAGCAGGACTTGAAGTTTTGCGTATTATTAATGAGCCAACTGCTGCGGCACTTGCCTACGGTTTAGACAAAAAGAATGCACACACTATTGCAGTTTACGATCTCGGTGGCGGAACGTTTGATATCTCAATTCTTGAGCTTGGAGATGGAGTCTATGAAGTTAAATCTACAAATGGTGATACTCATTTAGGTGGAGATGATTTTGATAAAAAGATTATTGATTATCTCGCTGAGGAATTCCAAAAGGAAAATAATATTGATCTGAGAAAAGATTCACAAGCGCTTCAACGCTTAAAAGAATCAGCTGAAAAAGCAAAGATTGAGCTCTCAACTTCACAGGAAGCACAAATCAACCAACCATTTATTACTCAAGGTAAAGATGGCCCTCTTCATCTCACAATGACACTCACTCGCCCAAAAATGGAGCAAATTGTTGATGAATTGATCCAAAATTCTCTTAAACCAGTTGAAAAAGCACTGAAAGATGCAAATAAAAAAGTCGGAGACATCGATGAAGTGATTTTGGTAGGTGGCATGACGCGTATGCCAAAGATTGTTGAAGCTGTGACCAAATTTTTCGGAAAAGAAGCGAATCGTTCCGTGAATCCTGACGAAGTTGTTGCAATTGGCGCAGCAGTTCAGGCCGGAGTGTTGGGTGGAGAGGTAAAAGATGTTTTACTTTTGGATGTTACGCCTTTGACACTTGGACTTGAGACACTGGGTGGAGTTTCAACACCACTTATTACTCGAAATACAACAATTCCAACTTCAAAGTCACAAGTTTTCTCAACTGCTGCTGACAACCAAACCCAAGTTGAGATTAATGTTCTTCAAGGAGAGCGTCCAATGGCGACAGATAATAAATCACTTGGAAGATTTGTTCTTGATGGTATTCCACCAGCACCACGTGGAGTCCCACAGGTCGAGGTGACGTTTGATATCGATGCAAGTGGTATTGTAAGTGTAACTGCAAAAGATAAAGCATCAGGTAAAGAACAAAGTATTAAGATCACTGGCTCAACAGGACTTTCTAATGAAGAAGTTGAGAAAATGACTAAAGATGCTGAACTGCACGCAAAAGAAGATGAAGAGAAAAAAGATAAGATTGAAGCACGCAATCACGCAGATGCGCTCCTCTTCACGGCTGAAAAATCACTGAAAGATGGTGGAGATAAAGTTGCTGCAGAGATCAAAACAGAAGTTGAAGAAAAAATGAAAGCTCTCAAAGATATTTTGGATAGCGGTAGCAAAGAAGATATTGAAAATAAGACAAAAGAACTCTCAGATTCTCTTCAAAAAATCGGAGAAGCAGCATATCAACAAGGCCAACAAGCACAAACAGAAGAAGAGATTGAAAGTAAAGAGACAGATGGTAAGACTGAAGATGCAACAGGCGAAGACAAAAAAGACGAAGAAAAACCTGTTGAGGGTGAAGTAGTAGAATAATTTTCAATGATATATTGTTTGAATCATTAGATAATTGTAATTTGATCCCGATTTAATCGAGATTGATTGAAAATTGCAAATTGAAAATTAAGCGCGCTGAGCGCTTTTTTAGTATAATAGAAACCTATGGCAGATACAAAAGACTTTTATGATACATTGGGAGTTTCAAAGACGGCAACGCCTGACGAAATAAAAAAGGCGTATCGCAAATTAGCCCTACAATATCATCCTGACCGCAATAAAACAAAAGAAGCTGACGCGAAATTTAAAGAAGTAACCAAAGCGTACGAAGTCTTGTCCAACGAAGAAAAACGAACGAATTACGACCAATTCGGTCATGCAGCATTTGAGCAAGGGGCGGGGCAAGGTGGACCGTTTGGTGGACAGCAAGGAGGCGGGCAATCAGGGCCTTTTAGTTATACATACACGTCCAATGGACAGGGGTTTGATTTCGGTGGTGGTGCAGATCCATTCGACATTTTTGAACAATTTTTTGGTGGTGGATCACCTTTTGGACAGCGTGCCAGGCGACCTGCTTATTCAATAACTATTAGTTTTCAAGATGCGGTTCATGGAACAGAAAAGGAAGTATCGATTAATAATAAAAAACAAAAAATCAAAATCCCCGCAGGTGTTGATAGAGGTTCACGGATTCGCTTTGATGATTATGACATTGTTGTGGAAGTGACGCCTGATAGCAAATTTGGCCGTGAAGGAAATGACATCATTACTGATGAAACACTTTCATATGCTGATGTTGCTTTGGGAAAAGAATTGTCGGTTGAAACAATAGATGGCTCAGTTAAAATTCGAGTTCCTGCAGGGACACAACCAAATACATTGATCAGGCTTTCAGGACGTGGTGTCAAAAGAATTCGTGGAGGCGGACGCGGAGATCACTATGTAAAGATTAAACTTGAAGTTCCAAAAAAATTATCACACAGACAAAAAGAACTTCTTGAAGAGCTTCAGAGGGAAGAATCAGGAGAGACCCACGAAGAAAAGAAAAATAAAGGTTGGTTCTAATACCCAATGCAGAGATCGCCGCCCTTTCAAGGGCGGTGGTGAATGCATG
>JBEPUU010000009.1:0-15856 GCA_041691355.1 bacterium
GTCCTGGAGTATCAATAATATTTATTTTGGTTCCATGCCAATCAACAGAAGCATTCTTTGAAAAAATCGTAATACCACGTTCTTTCTCAAGCTCGTTACTGTCCATGATCAAGTCAGCACCTGCAACTTCTTTATTGAGTTTGGTTTTGGATTGACGAAGCAAAGCATCGACAAGAGTTGTCTTGCCGTGGTCAACGTGAGCAATAATACCTACATTTCGTATATTCATATAAAAAAACCGCTCCTCGCGGCACAATCATCATACCAAATCAGCCAGAAAATAGCAATGATCAAAACCTATAGTTATTCTTTGAGAAGATCAAACAATAATTGCTTTTTGAGCGTAGGTAATTTGATTCACAACTGAAACACAGCGTTCAACACCTTTAATATCTGTGTTAACTTCCAGCGTGAGAAGTCCTGCATACCTTTCTTTTTGCAATAATGAAATAAAGGGCGTAATCGGCAGCTCTCCATCACCAAGAGGCATATGTTTATAACACATTGGTCGCAGACTTGTATTCAACAAATGCCTGCGATAATCACTCAGATGTACATTTACAATTCTTTCTTTATTATTTTCAAAAAAACGGAGAATATCTCCACCTGAATGTGCTAAATGAACAATATCAAACGTTATATGAAAATTTGTTCTTTTAACAAGCTCAGAAAATTTACTGTCATGCCATCTATGAGCATGGAAATACGATTCTATATGTCTTTCCATGTTTTCAAACGTTACTTTAATTTTATATTTTTTCTCCAATGCGTGTAATGCATGAATATATTCATTATCAAAAATTTGTTTTCGAGCAGAATTCATATGTAAAACAAGTATTTTTGCTTGCAACATATCTGCTATCTCAAAAAGCCGTGCTATCTCAGCAATCTTAGTTGCACCCAAAAACCGTAATGATTGATGGACACTCAGTACTGGAAATTTATATTTTTTCGTCAAATCCTTAACTTCCAAGATGTCTTCATCTGTAGCCAAAGAATAGAGCGGCAATAATAATTCAAAGCCATCAAGTCCGAAATTTTTTAGATGAGAGAAGACTGAATCTGTAGTCTGATTATTAAAAATCTTCGCTTTAACGATCTTATGAATAAGCTTCTTCCTATGGGGTAAAATGTCACTCAGAAACAGACTAATTGAAGTTTTCATAGTATCGTTCTACAAATTAAGTATACAGTATGACTTAAGAAATTTCTATAATAAGTACATTTGACACATGCAGCAAGAACGTGTAGACTTTTGTTGAATTAGCAATTTTAAAAATTAAATACTATGGCAAAAAGACAGATATCACCATTTGGCAAATATTTTGTAAAGCTTGAACGTATCGACTCAGATAAGAAAAATAACGATGAATTCGGATCAATATTGATCTTAAGCCTTGTTGAAGAAGTAGGAGAGATGGCTCGAGCATATCTTGCCAAACACGGACGAAAGCCGACCAATATTTCAGCTCAACAAGATGAGACATACGAGCAAGAACTTGGAGATATCCTTGTAGCAATCATTAGATTTGCGAGAGTTAAAGACATCAATCTGGATCAACGAATCATGTATACGCTTCGTAAAATAGAGCGAAGAAAACAGCAACCAAAGAAATAGAGAGTTAAACTATAGCTTTACAATAAACTTTACAAATATATTGACAAATAATATTTAATCTGCTATACTAATTGTATGTTTAAACCTGAATTTACCCTCAATTTTCGGATGTTAAATATTCTTTCAAGTATTGAACGATTATACGGAAAAATACAAGGTGAAAAGCTCATTCCTTCACTCTCATTGCTACTTTCCCAGGAAAATCAAATTCTTGCAACCCATTATTCAACAAGTATTGAAGGCAACCCACTCTCACCACAAGATGTAACGAATGTGGTTCTTGGTGACCAAATTCCGACCACAAAATCTGAGAAAGAAGTTAAAAACTATTTTGAAATTATTACCCAGTTATCCGATTTTGCTCGTGACAAAACACCCATTACTGTCGAATTTACAGAAAAACTTCACAAAATTCTTATGAAAAGAATTGAAAGAGAAGGTTTGGGAAAAGTTCGGAATGGACCTGTTTTTGTCGGACATAAGACCCCAGAAGAAATAGTTGTCAAACATAATCCTCCCTTTCACACAGCGGATGAAATAAAAAAAGCACTAAAAGATCTCTATACTTGGCTTAGTGAAGAAAAAGATATGCATCCATTGTTGAAAGCCGCAATTATGCATCATCAATTTGCGTACATTCATCCCTTCTTCGATGGAAACGGACGGCTGGCCCGAATTTTGACAACATATTTTCTGATCCTTGAGCATTATGAAGTTTCGAAATACTTTATCATTGATGATTATTATGATATTGACCGTCATTTATATTCTGATTGTCTTCATAGTGCAGATAAAGGCGACAAAACTTCCTGGATAGAGTATTTTCTTGAAGGAATATCTACTTCACTACAAGGAGCAATAAGTCGAATTGATGAACTGAAACGACATCATTTGGATCGTATTGAAGGGGATAAACGTGTACTGGTGACACCTCGTGAAGAAGAAGTATTGCAAATAGTTATTAATAAAAAGGCAATTAAAACATCAGATATTGAAAAAGCATTCGAAGTAACCCGTCAACAAGCACATTCACTACTATCATCATTAGTTTCAAAAAAACTGCTCAAAAAATATGGAAGTACAAAGACAAGTTATTATAAATTGAAAGAGAAAAAAAATAGAATTTGAAAGTGTTTAATGAACAAAAGGAGGAAGTAGAGCAGCCACATTTTCTTCTAAGGATATTCCGCCAACAAATTCTACTAAATTTGCTCGCGTTAGATCTATTTTATCTACTATTTCAGTGTCGACACTTCGCTCAGCCACTTCTGCAGAACAAACCTCAATATATCTTGCGACAATAAGACCTCTATTGGCATGAGAGGCGATTTGTTTAATTCTCTCTTTTCTCTTTCCAGAAGAAAGAAGTAGAAGGGGTATTCCACTATTCCCAGCAAAGAACTCTTGACCATTGTATAGAGCGGACCCATTTATTTTAGCTACTGCAGAAAGCTTTTTTTCATTAATACCCCACTTATGGAAATTAACAGATACAATACGAGAATCATACATTGTGCCTAGATGAGCTGCGGCTGAAAGATTAACTCCTCCACTGATGGTTAACTTATCTATTTGCATTTCACCACTGCGAGTCAATACCTGTGTGTTAGGTGATACAGGAACCTCAAATGATATATTTCCCTCTATTCCATCTCGTCGAGAAAATTCACTGTGGGAGTGTGCTGTAACTTTTGTAATCAAAGAACTTGCCGCTCTAAAATGATGATTTGCCTCTCTTGAAGCTAATTTTTCTTGTTGAGCATTCATGCAACGAGCAGCTTACCATGAAAAATAACAAAAATCAATCTGTAATTGGTATATTTCTTGCCTAGGAGAGTATAATAGTAGTATGGTACACGAATATCCAAGAATAGGACTCGCGCTGGGAAGCGGTGGAGCGAAGGGTCTGGCACATATTGGCGTTCTTAAATCGCTTGAGAAAAATCACATTCCCATTAGTTATATTGCCGGATCAAGCGTTGGTTCAATTATCGGCGCACATTATGCGCTATATCATGACACAAAAAAACTTGAGGAACTGGTACTGGCATTAACACGAAAAAAAGGATTGGGGCTGTTTGATCTTACTGTTAAGGGTGGCATTCTCAAAGGAAATAAAATGGAACACTATATTTCCGAAATTCTGGGAAATGCTCAATTTCAAGATCTGAAAATTCCGCTCTCAGTTGTTGCAACGGATTTTAATACTGCAGAGCCTGTTATTTTTAATTCCGGCAACTTAGTTCGAGCAATTCGAGCAAGTATTGGAGTACCTGCTGTCTATCAGCCTATTTTTTATCTTGATAGATTGCTTGCTGATGGAGGATTATCTAACCCTGTTCCTGTATCAATTGCCTCAAAAATGGGATCAAATATAACCATTGCTGTAAATCTGGATCATGTATATGTTGAAAATCCTTTAAAAGAACTTCCGACCCTTGTGAGAATTCCAATGCATGCTATAAATATTCTCAGACATAATTTGGCACTGCGTGAGATAAGTAATGCGGATATAATCATCACACCGCATAACAAATCACAAATTGGACTGATGGGCTGGAATAATGTGTTTAATAATGAAAAGGCCATGGAAATTATAGATGCGGGTGAAACTGCAACTGATAAAATTATTCCTCAAATCAAAAAGCAAATTGAATTATACAAGAAAAGCCGATCACCATTACACAAGTTTCTTTCTATCTTCAAAAGAAACTGACCATAATTTTCTTTCATATCTCTTGCATTCATCACTTATGCTAGAGATAGAACATTGTATGAATCTGGTGACGAGAACAACCCAACCATCATCGGCAATACGACTTCTTATTTATGGAGGATTTAATGTTGCTACAGGGTTCGTTGCCGCGATTTGTCTTCTCTATCTTCCTCAATTTAATCCTTTTCTTATATTTATTCCCACTATTACTTTTTTTGCATGGTATGGAGGATTTGTTCTTGGTTTCTTGACAACAATTATTAATCTATTTATTGTCATTCTTATGCTTTTTTATCCTATTAAGCATCCATTATTGGTTGTAAAAGTAGATCTTATACTTGAAATGGCAATATTCTTTTTTATTGGAACGTTTATCAGTTATGTTATTCATGTCAGTAAGCAACATGATAAAATTACAGAGTATCAACGAAAATTTAGACAAACATATCACGTCATCGAAACTCTTGAAAAAAATTACGAAACCTCTCAGACAGAAATTAAAGCACGAGATCAGTTTCTCGCAATCGCTTCTCACGAACTAAAAACTCCTGTAACATCAATGCTTCTTCAGGTCCAGACAGCAATTCACAATATACGAAATGTCTCACTTGCAAATTTTTCAGTGGCTACTCTTCTGAAAATGCTTGAAGATACTGAGCAGCAAAGCAAGAGACTCTCTAAAATGGTCAATGACCTGCTGGATTTATCATTAATCACCACGGGCAAAATTGATCTAGAAATTGAGGAGACAAACATTTCAAATATCGTTGAAGGTGTTGCAGAGAGATTTGATGCACGGCTCGTTGATAAAAACCAGCTTAGTGTGATTATAAAAAAACCAGTTATTGGATATTGCGATAAATTACGTATTGAACAAGCAATTATCAATCTAGTATCCAATGCAATAAAATATGGTAATAATAAACCGATTGTAATAATAGTAACAAATGTCCATGACTATGCAAAAATATCGGTTATCGATGAAGGAATAGGAATTGCTCATGAACAGCAGAAGAAAATTTTCAATCGTTTTGAACGGGCTGTCTCGCCGAGAGACTATAAAGGACTCGGGGTAGGACTTTATATAACCTATCAAATTATCAAAGCGCATAAAGGTAAAATTCATCTTGAAAGCCAAACAAATAAAGGCTCAACATTTACCTTGGAATTTCCCCTCAAACAACCTACAAAATACCATGCAGAAAATAATTAATGTCTACAAACCAAAAGGAATGACTCCTCTGGAAGTAATAGAAAAATTACGAATTTCTAATCCAGAGCTAAAAAATCAAAAAATTTCCTATGCAGGAAGACTTGACCCGCTTGCACACGGTGTACTTTTGCTCGTGGTTGGAGAAGAAACCAAGCAGAAAGCAGCCTATCTGTCTCTTCCTAAAACCTACGAATTCGAAATAATACTAGGTCTCGAAACAGATTCATATGATGTCCTTGGTTATTTGAAAGAAACACAGCTGAAAGAAACTTCTGTAAATGTAAACTTATTTGTAAATAGATTTGTAAACAAAATGGTTGGGAAGTATTTACAATCATACCCACCATATTCATCCAAAACGGTTCATGGCAAACCCCTTTTTTGGTGGGCAAAGAATAACAAACTTAACGAGATTAAAATTCCAAAGCATACAATAGAAATTTTTGATTTTAAGCTACTTTCAATAGGAAATATATCCGTTGAAAAATTTGAAAATAATATAACGAGTGAAATTGCATTGGTCAAGGGGGAATTCAGGCAAGAAATAATTTTGGAACGGTGGAAGAAATTCTTTTCGCAAAAAAATACAGAAAAATATCTAACAAGAATAGCATTTTGTATTAATTGTTCAAGCGGAACATATATCAGAGGACTCGCACAACAACTTGGAAAAGAATTAAAGTGTGGAGCAATTGCTATTGATATTTTAAGAACTGGGATTGGTGAATATTCCTTAAAAGATGCTATCCCACTGAAATTTTAAAAGATAACTATGGATTTTGTGAGACAACATGATATCCAGGAGGTAAATTTTTGACATATGTAGTTGCTTGAGCTTTCGGGACAATATATTTCACCATTGAACTATCAGAAAGTTCTATAAGAATTGTTGTTTTCTGAGCCATAGGAAGTTTGGGTGCAAAATCTTTTACTGTGGCTTGCGGTGTTCCTGAAGATGTATCGGTACTTGGAGATGTTGGCAAAGTCTGATGTGAACTACTGAGGAAAATAAATCCAACCATACCTATAACAGCAAGAATGGCAATGACAATAATAGTTACAGACAACCCAGAACCTTTTTCCATGTCCCTACTCATATGATCATTGTAGCAAAGATAAAAGATAATATAAATATAGTTTTAAACTCAATTTTCTATCACCATTCATTTGACGTATAATAAATGTATATGAAAAATCTGTCTGTGGAAACAAAAGAGGAAATAAAAACCACGGTACTATCCAAAATAGAAAGTATTCAAAAAAAATATACGCTCGAGTATGTCAAAAAGACATATATAAAAAGAGAGTATTGGATTCGGTATGTCCTTGGTCTTTTTCTGACATGTCTTCTTACTGTTATCGTTAGCATTCTCTGGATATCGCGTGATCTTCCGGCTCCGGGGAAACTTACTACGGCTGATAACAATAGTAATACTAGAATTTATGATCGCAACGAGGTACTTTTATATTCTTTTTATCTGAATGAGAACAGAAGTTATGTGTCCTTATCACAAATTCCAAAATACTTACAACAAGGAACAATTTCGATTGAAGACAAGAACTTTTATCAAAACCCGGGATTTTCTGTAATAGGTATTCTTAGAGCTATCAGAAATACGTTCTTGGGCTATGGAGTTGCGGGTGGATCCACAATTACACAAGAGCTTATTAAAAATGTTCTTTTAACTCCTCAACGAACGCTTCAGAGAAAAATTAAGGAGTTGATCTTGGCGATCGAAGTGACACAAACCTATCCGAAAAGCGAAATTCTTGAATTGTACCTCAACGATATCGGTTACGGTGGACCGGCTGTTGGAGTGGAAGCGGCAGCCCAGGAATATTTCGGCAAACATGTAAAAGATTTAGATTTGGCACAATCAGCATTTCTTGCCGGACTTCCACAAAGTCCCACGTATTTCTCTCCATTTAACGGTCATACATATTATATTGGCCGGACAAATGCTGTCCTTAAAGAGATGGCGCAAGACGGATACATTACAAAAGAACAACAGGCTCAAGCATCCAAAGAAATAACAATTTATAAATTTTCTACCCATGATCTTTCACTAAAAGCTCCGCACTTTGTCATGTATGTTAAGAATGAGTTGGTCAAAATGTTTGGCGAACAAGCAGTTGAATCAGGAGGACTTACAGTTACAACTACACTTGATTACACTATCGAAAAGCAGGCCGAAGATACAGTAAAATCTGAACTTGCTGGCCTTAAACAGTATCATGTATCCAATGGTGCTGCTGTTGTTCGTGATTCAAAGACAGGTGAAATTCTTGCGATGGTTGGAAGTGCGGATTATTTTGATAAGACAAATGGGGGAAGTTTTGATGATGCGCTTGCAAATAGACAACCTGGATCCTCTTTAAAACCAATTATGTATTCTGTCGCATTTCAAAAAGGATATACGCCGGCAACAATAGTAATGGATGTGCCAACAGATTTCCAAACAAACGGACAAACTCCCGCATACAATCCAGTAGATTATGCAGGGACATATATTGGTCCAGTACAACTTCGCTTTGCACTTGGAAATTCATTTAATATTCCGGCTGTTAAAATGCTTGCAAAAGTTGGCATCCAACCTGTCATGCAACAAGCATACAATATGGGAATTACAAATTGGCAGCCAACACCACAAACGCTTTCTCAGGTTGGATTATCACTTGTTCTTGGAGGTCGAGAGACTACACTTCTCGATGAAACAACTGCATATGGAGTCTTTGCAACAGGAGGCATTCGTCATGATCCTGTATCAATTCTCAAAGTCGCAGATCAGAAAGGAAATGTGCTGTATCAAAATCAGCAGTCAAGTGGAAAGAGAGTACTTCCTGAAAATATAAGTTTTCTTATCTCGCATATTCTTCTAGATAATAATGCTAGAACTCTGGCGTTTGGACCAAATTCCTTGCTTGTTGTTCCTGGAAAAACCGTCTCAGTCAAGACAGGGACAACAGATCAAAAACGCGACAACTGGACAGTTGGATACACGCCATCGTATGTCGTTGGAGTTTGGGTAGGGAACAATGATAATTCTCCTATGAATCAAAAAATTGCATCGGGTGTGACTGGTGCATCACCTATTTGGAACAAAATTATAAGTAACGTACTTAAAAATAAACCAAATGAAGACCCTAAGAAACCAGATGATGTGCTCGCTAAACAAATCGACTCACTTATGGGAGGTACTCCTGTAACAGGTCAACCGACACGATCGGAATATTTTGTAAAAGGAACAGAACCCACCAACACATCACCCGACTATAAAAGTGATAGCGATAAAACATATTACGATGTACACGAAGATGATCCGGTCTCAAAAGATGGTACTAATAGGTGGCAGTTAGGAATTGACCAATGGATACACAATACGCATTCAGCGGCTGATTGGCAATGGTATCCACCCGGAAATACTATTGCTCAAACCGTCGCAAATAGTACTCCAACAGTTGTGAAACATTAGAAAAACTTTTATTTCTATGGTAAGATTACAACTATGAATGGTCTTGAAAACATTATTTTTCCAAATCGTAACACAAAATGCATATATCTGTTAGAAAACAAAAAAGTTAGGACTTATACAGCATTAATATGACAGACCTCAACGAACTTACCGTCGTAACCTACAATATTCAATTTGGAATAAACGCCGAAAAAATTGTCTCAAATATTGAAATTTTGGCAAAAGATGGTGCCAACATAATTTGTCTTCAAGAAACAATTAACATCGCTCGTCATGAACTAATAATTACTACAATTCTAAAGCGGCTCGGAAAAAATTGGAAAGCTTCTTATAATGTAGGCCTCGAAGATGGACGACTGAGTATCGGTACATGCATCATTTGGAATACAACTGTTCTCACATTAAAATATGAAAAAAAGATTTTGCTTCCCAAACTCAATACATTTTCAGCTCATGAAAAATTTTATTACTGGATAATTGGTGTTCCCGGAATCCCTGTACAAAGAAGAGTTACTACCTGTTATTTTACTATTAATCAAAAATTACTTCGTGTTAGCAGTATTCATATCGATAATGTCGGTGGCCAACTGCATAGAATGCAACAACTATCATATCTTTTGACACAATTAAAACAAAATACAACACCAGATTATGAAATAATTTGCGGAGATTTTAATACATTTGATTTGTTAAAAACAGGATATGAAAAAAAGTTGTTGCAGAAAAAATTTGGTAAAGAATTTCACGATGCATCAAAGAAAGTCGGTTGGACATCTGATATTTATAATATAGATTTCAAAACGAGTATTTCTGTTTTCCCTTGGATTATAAAAACATTTCATCTCCATATTAGACGAAGACTTGATTATCTTTGGGTAAAAAATATGAAAGTTATTAAATGCGAGAAAATCATGATCCCAGGATCTGATCATTTCCCTGTTGTGGCAAAGTTTGAAATATAAATCTTATCTTTGAGCAAGTTTTTTGAGAGTACTTATTTCATTTTTTGTTAAAAATCGATATTCGCCAATTTTTACTTTTCCCAAATCAATCGGACCGAATGAGATTCTTTGTAACTCCAAAAGTGTAATTCCAACTGTCTCACACATTCTTCTGATCTGTCTATTTTTGCCTTCGTGAATGGTCATTTTAAGAAATGAACCACTCTGCATTTCTTTTACAACAGTCACCTTTGCGGGAGAAGTAATGCCATCTTCCAAAAGAACTCCATTACGTAAAGCCCTCAATTGAGCTGTATCTGCTCTTTCCTGAATCGTTAGACGATATACCTTATCAACATGATATTTTGGATGAATAAGTTGATTGGTTAATTCACCATCGTTGGTAAGAAGAATCAAACCAGTTGTATCTTTATCCAATCGTCCGATCGGATAAATCCGCTCTTTTGTCGGAATAAGAGAAATTATATTTTTCCGTCCATATTCATCAGCAGTGGTTGAAACCACATTTTTAGGTTTATTTAACAAATAGTAAACAAATTGTGGGCGCCTAATAATTTTTCCATCTAGTCGAATATCATTTTTCTGTGGATCAATTCGTATTCCAGGCTCAAAAACTTGCCGACCGTCAACTGTCACAGTATGCTCTTGTAAAAATTTCTCAACATTTCTTCGAGAGCATATGCCCAGATTCGCCAAATATTTATTAAGCCTCTGTGTTATTTCCATAGAATACGCATATTATACCAAGTATATACGCAAAAGTTCTCGGGCTGCTATAATCTATTTAGTGAAGAAAGTTACGATACATTCTCTTGAAGGAAAGATAATTCTCGCGGCAACCATTCTTGCCAGTGGAATGGCATTTTTGGATGGATCTGTTGTTGGTATCGCAATCCCTACAATTCAGGCTAAACTCAATGCAACAATCACAGGCATCCAGTGGATCGTCAATGGATACACACTTATGCTTTGCTCGTTAATTCTTATAAGTGGAGCGCTTGGTGACAGATTTGGAAGAAAAAGAATTTTTATCTATGGCATTGGACTTTTTATCGTTTCTTCTTTTCTTTGTAGTATCTCTCAGTCAATTAACGAATTAGTATTATTTAGAGTAATACAAGGAATTGGAGGAGCAATGATGGTGCCAGGAAGCCTTAGCATTATCAATACTTCATTTGAAGAAAATAATAGAGGATATGCAATAGGGATTTGGTCAGGGTTTGCGGGGGGAGTCGCTGCTCTTGGTCCACTTGCGGGAGGTTGGCTCGTGCAATTTTTTGGCTGGCCTTCGATTTTTTATATCAATATCCCACTTGGATTAATCGCATTATTATTGGCAATCAAATATGTTCCAGAATCTAGGAATGACGAATCAACCAAAATAGATATTCTTGGATCAATCTTTATTTTCTTTTCACTATTAGGACTCGCGTGGGGACTTATTTCTGTTCCAGATTTAGGCTGGGGGAGTCCACTTATTAGCATAAGCCTTATTGGCGGAATTATCTCATTCATACTCTTTATTATTGTTCAGAAAAAAAGTGCACATCCACTTATACCTTTCAAGATATTTGACTCTTCTCTCGTTGTTGGTGCAAACCTTGCGACTCTCTTCTTATATTTTGCGTTAAATGGAGTTATCTTTTTTCTTATCTTAAATTTGCAACAAGTACAACATTATTCACCAATTATTGCTGGACTTTGCATGTTGCCAACAATTCTTCTCATTACTTTTCTGTCTGGAAAAGGTGGAAGTGTTGCAGACAAATTAGGTCCGCGATTACCTATGATTTTGGGGCCACTTACGGTAAGTCTCGGAATGGCGCTTCTTATTATCCCTGGAACACATGCAAATTATTTCACTCAATACCTTCCCGGTCTTATTCTTTTTGGACTTGGAATGGCATTTGTTATAGCACCTCTTACCAAATCGGCACTTGCCGTTGAAGGGAAGTATTCAGGCGCTGCATCAGGAGTCAACAATGCTGTTGCCAGAATCGCGGGACTCTTAGCAGTTGCACTTTTGGGACTTATTGTCGTTTCTCTTTTTAAAGCTCAATTAACTGAAAAAATAAATTCAGCTTCAATGACGCCAGTTGCCAAGCACCAAATAATGATCCAACAAGATAAATTAGGAGGTATAGAGATTCCAAGAACTTTTGATCTTCACACAAAACATATTGCACAAAGTGCAATTGATGATTCTTTTATTTATGGATTTCGCTGGGCAATGGGAATTAATGCACTTCTTGCACTCATAAGCGCGGTTATTTCTTTTTTTACAATTCATAATAAAAAAATTAAACAACCATGAAAATGTTACTTCAATCTCTCTTAGGACTCGCATTAACACTTGGCGGCGTATATGTAATGTTTCTCTACATTATCAGTTTGGACACTAATATAAATATTTTATTTCTTGTAGGCTCCTTACTGTTAATAGCAGCAGGAATTTTTTTTCTCATTCGCGCAGGAAAAGCAGACACAGTTATTTTAACGAGAACAAGTAAAGAAGAAAAAGATATCAAAATCGAACCCGTAGTTATACAAAAAAAAGATGAAAGTTTGGAAAATAAAATTGAACAAAATAATACAATGCTTGCTGATTGGAAAAAAACCAAAGAAACTCAACAACGCTTGAAAATGCTTGAAATGTCAGCTTCTTCTAATAATGAATAAATAACATTATGACAAAACCTCTTCTGGAAAAAATGTATTTAAAACCTGTATACACTTTCACATTACTCTATGCACCAGAAGATTTAAAGGAGGAATTAAAAAATGAACTAGACGAAGTATCGATAGTTTCGTTAAATCAGACTTGGTTGGCATTGCGATTTAAAAAACAACAGGAATTATTTTACTTCTCGTGATACTTCAACAGTATTTATAGGATTATCTTTTTCTACTGTTTCCTCGACTTGTTTTTCTGTTTTTAATATTTTTGTCATAAGATGAGTCACTGCAACGGCCAGAAGCGTAAGAATGCTATAGCAGAACATGCCTGTTAAAGCTGGGGAATCAAAGACGGGTTTTCCAGGCTGGATTGTATTGGTAAAATGTGGAAAAATTCCGAAGAAAGGTAGCAAAAAAACACTACTTATAACATAGATAAACATTGCAAAGATGGACTTAGGATCCGAACCTAAAGATTCTAAAAGCATTCGCAAAAAAAGAAAAACGGTGGACACTAACCACAGAATTGTGAGTAGTCGAACGATTTTCTTTTTCCCACCTTCTAAAATAAATAGCTTTTTTTGTGCAGGATTTATTTTTTCGTATTTTTCCCCATGTAAGTCACTCTTTTCTTCCATAGTACATGTATAGCTGAACATTATATGAAAATTATTTAAATTGCATCATAAACATGTAAGAAAATTGTGACGGCCATCCCAAATACTCTCATAACCTATGCTATAATCCGTATAATGAAACGATTCCTCAGGTATATTAATCCTCTTGATCATTTGGGTGATACACAGTACTCCTTTATTTTTCCATTAGTAACGAACGTAACTCTTTGTATTCTATCCGAAATATTTGCATATGGAATTGCAAAAAACCCAATGATAGTTGGCGTTTATATTATTTTTCTTAATGTCGCGTTTATTATATATTTTACATTTCGAGATGGTGTAGTTGGAGGATTTGTCACAACAATAATTACAGTTCTGTACTATTTTTATATTATTCAAACCCGTCATTATAAAGGACAAGAATTAAGCTCGGGCATTGAAACAACATTTTTCTTAACAATAATATATCTTCTCCTTGCCTCAATTATAGGTTGGCTCAAACAAACAATAGATAGATTAATCGAGAGAGAAGCAAATGAAAAGAAACATCTTGAAACAATTATTCAACAACTACCGGTGGGGATATTAATAACCGACGAAAAAGCAAAATTGACACGGAGAAATAAACAAGCAGACGCAATTTTAGGAATAAAAATTCCTATTGGTTTTAGCTTCGGGAAAGACACGTTAATAGAAGAAAAAATAGATGCTAAACCAATTCTTCCTACCAAAGCTCCACTCTTAAAAGCATTACATACCGGCAAACCGGTAATTGGAAAAGAATATACATATACTCGAAACGACAAGAAAATTTTGGCTTTGCGTGTTAGTTCTGCACCGATTCACAATAAAAAGAAAAAAATTATTGCCGCCGTATCAATTATTACAGATATAACCCATCAAAAAGAATTGGAGAGGCAGAAAGATGATTTTTTAAGCTTGGCAAGTCATGAACTCAAAACTCCTCTTACAAGTTTGAAAATGTTTATTGATTTACAAAAAAATCAGCTCAAAAAAAAGGAAATAAACAAACTTACTTATTATAATCAACGAATAGCAGATCAAACAGATAAACTCAAAGAATTGGTCAACGATTTACTTAGTGTGTCTCGAATACAAACAGGGAAATTAAAATTTAACAACGAATCTTTTGATATCACTGACGTAATTGTTGATACTGTTGAAGGGCTACAGGCGACAGCCGCGAATCATACAATTCAAATTATCGACAAGAAAAAATATATTGTAAAAGGAGACAAATATCGCATCTATCAAGTATTGGTAAATCTTATTTCCAATGCTATTAAATATTCTCCCAATGGTAAAAAGATTGTCGTACGCACCGAAAAAATAAAACAAAATCTTGTTATAAGCGTACAGGATTTTGGTATCGGTATCAGTAAGGAACAACAGGGTAAAATATTTAATAAATTGTATCAGGTATCAGATTCTACAGAAAGAACATTTCCTGGACTGGGACTGGGACTATATATCTCAAAGGAAATTATTGTTAGACATAAAGGCAAAATATGGGTAGAAAGTAGAAAAGATAAAGGTTCTACATTTTTTTTCACCTTACCACTCTCTAAGTAAATATTTAGAAAATCACAAAAAAAAGTAAAAAAAGTAATGGAAGAAATGAAAAAGGATAAGCTCTTCCAATACTTAACTATTTCTTACTCAATACTCATCTAAAACTTATCGAAATTAGGTGTAATATAGATGAGAAAGGAGGTGATTATGTATGGGATTACTTAACACAATCGTTATTATTTTAGTCGTCTTATGGCTTGGAGGATTTGCGTTTCATATAGCTGGAGGACTTATCCATGTCTTATTGGTAATTGCTGTAGTTGTATTTTTATTACGATTTATCCGAAGAGAAGCGTAGATATGAAATAGGGCAAAGTAAATTTATTGCTTTTTATCAGGAATAAATACTAGTGCAGCTGAATTCATACAATATCTTTTTCCGGTCGGTTGAGGGCCATCGTCAAAAAGATGGCCCAAATGACCACCACATTTGTCTAGAACTTCAACTCGTGGCTCTCCTAGTACGCTGTCATCTTCACGTAGAATTAATGCTTGAGAATTAATAGGCGCCCAAAAACTTGGCCATCCGGTTCCAGAATCATATTTTTGTTCGGAGCGAAAAACGGGCTCCTTACAACCTGCACTATAGTACGTCCCTTTTCTCTTTTCATTTTCTAAAATACCTGTGAACGGGACTTCTGTTCCTGCCTGTCTTAATATATTATATTGTTGCCCTGTTAGTATCTTTTTCCATTCTGTATCTGTTTTGAATTTGGTCTTATCAAAGGTTCCTGAAATAATTTTTCCGTTCGATTGTGCAATTGTATTATTTGAAGTGGAATGTATTAAAAATGAAAACGAACCTATTAATATAATGGCAAAAATACAAACAATCCATAGTATCAATACAGTTTGTTTTTTTAAATCTAACTTTCTCTTCATTGCTTTATTGTCATTCATATATAGCTCAATGTCAATTTCAAATGCATATGAAGAAGATGAGAAACATCGGTTACACTTTTGAGATAGAATAAGTGCTCAAAGA
>JBEPUU010000010.1:0-14791 GCA_041691355.1 bacterium
GAGGTTCAAATCCTCTCGGGCTCACACATCCTATAGCTGATTTATTCGCTTCAATTTACTATAATTCACATAATGGCAGAGAGAAAACGTTTATTTGTTGGCAGATCAAGAGATGATCAACAATTAGAAATTCCTTTAATAAGAAGTTTGGACTTAACAAGAACACCTTTTGATAGACTACCACACAGAAGAGTTTCAGAATATCAATTTAATACCGCTTTTACTCAACTTAATTCATTTCTTGGTATGAGCTCTAATGATATATCATCGTTAACGTCACTGAATCGTGTCACGCAGGGGTTAGGAGATCAAATTCGTACTATAATAGATGCACGCGGTCATCAAGAACAAATACGTGGCAAATCACATTGGTTAGTGAGACAAGACCTTCGAGATGATGAAACTGGAACGGATACGTTACTAGCCTATGCACAAAATGATCGAGTGTGCGTAGAACGTTACAGGAAGAACGAGAAAAAACATATAAGTAAATATATTGTTTATGTGCCAAGAATAAGCCAGTTAAAAGATCATTCTACTACACCTGATTTTGGGTTGTATTCTGCTCATGATTTGACTCAGGATACCAATCGATATTATCCAGAAAAGAATCCACTCGATCCAAGAGACACCAGAGGCTATTTTAATGTATTACAACAAGCAACACGAGATTTGTTCGAAGCAACAGGATTATCACATATCTGATTCGCTTAAGGCTTTTTTAAAAAACCCAAGCATTATTTTTCTATTTATTGTATAATTAATTTGATGCATAAGAAATTTTATGCAAGCGGATTTATACACCATTTAGATTCTCAACAAATTCTCTTGCAACAAGATACATCTTCACAGGATCTGTCATCTCAATGGTTTTTATTTAGTGGTCCTCACACTGAAAAAGAAAGCCCCGAGACAGTATTCAAAAATGTAGTCAAAGATTTATTAAAGATAAAAGTTGATGATGTCCTCTCAGTGTATTCATACGAAAACGAAAAGGAAAATCAAACTATCGTATATGCAGAGATAGAATCATTGCAAGAATTTCCACCAAAAAATGGCCTGGTATTTAATTGGTTCTCGTTCAAAGACATACCCAAATTAAAAATTACACCACAAACCAAACACGATATCGTTGTTGGACAACGAGTAATTGAAGCTAGCGGCAGAAAAAGTCGAGGCGAACATACATTTCAATAAACTCCTCTCATTTGAGCGATATAGGTAAATCTTCTATAGGTATTTTTAGATGAAAATGCCAATTTGGATCATTAATTTCACGCTCAGTCCCGGGAATATTAATTCTCTCACTTGTAAATAACCAATCTTGTATCGGAATAATAACTACCCGAGCCGGTGACTGCAAAATAGCAGATCGTATTGCACGAGCAAATTCTTTATTGTCCTGAAAATATGGAATATTTGCCGTTGTAGCAAGCCTTTTTTTGTCTTTTACATTAAGAAACTCCAAAAAACCTAGCAATGTTCGCGTATCATGGGTTGAGGTATATGCAACTGTTTGTGTCGAATAATTGAAGATTTTAGCAAATTGATTGTTGATCATCGCTATATTTTCGCCGAATGAAAATAAAAATACTTTAACCCCAGATATATTTTTTTTGTGCATAGACTGTGAAAGTAGTATAAGATTTTCGCCACTATCTTCTACAAATGCGGTAAGGCCTTGGTTGTGACTATACTCAATAAGATCTTCAAATAGTTCTGTACCTGGACCTTTTTCGTATGTATCTTTTTTTGGATCATTTATATTAATGACTCCATATTCAAAAAATCCGTTTGCGTGATCAAATCGAATATAATCAAAAAATCGGGATTGATAACGGATACGTGTTTTCCATAAGGCGATTATTCTTTTTTTGTGATCCAATGAATTCCAATTATAAAGAGGGTGACCCCAAATTTGTCTGCCGAAATAAGTTTGATTCACGTCTGGGATTCCTGAGACGGTCAACATACTTCCATCTTTTTCGATGTTAAATATCTCTTGATATGCCCACACCAAGGGACTTTGGATAGAGACATAAAAGGGTAAATCACCAATGAGTGTAATTCCCAGTTCTTTAGCTTTGGAGCGCAATTGCGCATAAGACTGATTCAACTGCCATTGTTGTGTTACATAAAAATCAATTTTATCGGCTAGTTTTTCTTTCCATGAAATAAGCGCATTTATATTTCTGAGCCGTAATTCTTCCTCCCATTTTCGCCAATCATCTGTTTTGAAATAATCCCTTAAGGAACAAAAAAGTGAATAATCCTCAATCCAATCGTTGTTTTCTTTGAGAAATACACTTTTTTCTTGAGCTGTCGGATATTTTTGAGCAAAGTCCGATGAGAGATATTGAGGATTCAATCCTATACCATAACTTTTGTATGGAGAGGGGATATGTCTTGTCGTTGAACCCTTTTCTAACTGGGTTTCATGAAGGGGCAGCACTTGCCAGGCAGACTGATTCGTTTTTTTCAACCAATCTAAAAAAATAACACCTGCCGCAAATGAACCCGTATCTTTCTTATGAATTTTCGAGCTAAAAAGGGCGGATATTGGGACAAACGTTCCAATAGTTTTTTGCATACTAATAGCCAATAATACCACTATACCAGCTTTACGCACGAATAGCCAGTAATTAGCCTCAATTCTGACGAAAGTAATAATAAATAGGTACAGTCGTGGTACAATGAGGGTATGAAAATCCTCTTTTTATCCGCTGAAGTTGCCCCTTTTGTTACTGTCGGTGGTCTTTCCCAAGTTATGTATTTTCTTCCTCGTGCATTGATGAAACAAGGACATGATGTCCGTATTTTTATGCCAAAATACGCATCTATTGATAGAAAACAAAATAAGCGAAATCAAAAATGGAAACTTAAAAAAGAAATAGAAAAATTAGCAATACCAATCGAAAATCTTGAGACAAATACGCCTGTAAAGGTTTCAGATGAAGTCTTATTCTGTAACATCAAATCATATCCTAAAACAAGAACCACAGCTCATACATATTTTCTTGAGAACAGAGAATACTATGAACTACGTGCCAATTTGTATGGATATAAAGATGATCATATTCGTTTTGCATTGTTATCAAAAGGCTGCCTTGAGTGGTTAGTATATATGGAAGATTTACTTGCTAAAAAGAACCCACGAGGTTGGATGCCTGATGTTATTCATTGTAATGATTGGCATACAGGATATTTCATAGAATGGGCACGTGAATCCAAACGATATAGAGCTCTTCTTGCAAAAATACCGATTGTTTTTACAGTTCATAATTTTGTGTATCAAGGAAATTATGATTTTAGATATGGCAGTCACGAAAAAAAAGATGTTGGATCAACTCCGCTCGAATCTTTACTTTCACCAAAATTACAAATGCAAAACGCATTACTTCGTGGTATCATTTATGCCGACGCCGTGAACACGGTCAGTCCTACCTACGCGACAGAAGCATTAACACCAGAATATGGTGCAGGACTTGAAGTAATATTGCAGGGGATACGTGGGAAATTGGCAGGCATTTTGAATGGACTTGATACGAAAGAATTTAATCCCGAGACTGACCCAATTATCTATCGTAAGTATTCTCTATCAAATTTTTCTATTATGCGTCGTGAGAATAAACGTGACTTACAAAGGTTATTTTTCTTAGAAGAAAATCCTGATATTCCACTTTTTGCTATCAGCGGTCGTTTATCACAACAAAAAGGATGGGATATGCTTCTTACAGTATTGCCTCCGTTACTTTCGACAAAAAAAGATCTCCAACTTATTGTCTTGGGCAGTGGTGAGGAACGATATCGTGATGAATTGCTCAAATTACAAAAAGTATATCCCAAACAAATCGGACTTCATTTGCGTTCTGATTTTCGTCTTCCTCGAAAGCTTTTTTCAGGAGTTGATTGTATTCTTATGCCGAGTACGTTTGAACCTGGAGGTATAGTAGCTCTTGAAGCCCTACGATACGGTGCTGTGCCACTTATCCGAAAAACAGGAGGCTTAAATGATATTATTGATGAATTCAACCCTGTGTCTCAAAAAGGCAACGGATTTTCATTTACGAATAACGATTCATGGGAATTATTTGCAGCAATTATAGAAACAATAACTACGTATAAGCAACCACAATTATGGAAAAAACTCGTACATAATTGTATGTCATATGATTTTTCGTGGAAGTATTCAGCAGTACTGTATGAGAATTTATATAAGAATGTTCTTGAAGTTAGAAGGCGAGCAACAAGTGTCACTCCGCACCGTGCATATGAATACACACCAATAGTGTAACTCTGTTATACTGAGGTCTATGCAAGATCAATCCTGGTTTAATCAGCTTATCACATCTCCTGAATACAAATTCATGAAAGACCGTCCTATTGCTTATTTTTGTGCCGAATACGCTCTCAAAGATACGATCCCTACGTATGCAGGGGGACTTGGTGTTTTGGCCGGTGATATGCTCAGAGAAGCAGCAGAACAAAAAATCCCCTTTATAGCGGTTGGTTTATATTATAGGGAAGGATATTTATTTCATGATCTCTATAAAGAAGGCGTCATGATGAAAAATTCAGGTCGAATAAATCCAGCAAATGTTGAACTCAAGCCAGTAGTTGATGATCAAAACAATCGCGTCATAGTATCTTTACCAATACAAGATACAGCTACTTTTGTACAAGCATGGTCTTTGCAGATTGACACAGTTACTATTTATTTACTTGATACCAATATTGATCAAAATACTGAAGAGAACAAACGAATCACCGATCAACTCTATACTGCAAATACTCAAATGAGGTTCAAACAAGAAATGGTACTGAGTCTTGGTGGTCTGCGTTTACTTGAAGCATTGCATATCGCGCCGATTGGGTATCATCTCAATGAAGGACATTCCGCACTTTTGGCTCTTGAAGTCGCAAGACATGAAATGAAAAAGCACAAGCGTACTTTTCAAGAAGAATTAGACAATACCAAGCAACATATTTTTTTCACCAATCACACCCTCGTTGCAGCAGGTAATGATACATTCCCCGCTGATTTGGCATCGGCGCTCCTTTCAGGTTTTGCAAAAGAATTACAGGTGCCAGTAAATGATATTCTCAATCTAGGTTTAGTTACAGAATCGAGTATTTTTTCTATGACTCTTTTGGCACTTCGCATGGCAGGAAAAATAAACGCTGTCAGCAAATTACATGCACAAAAGGCTCGCGAAATTTGGAAAGATCATCCCATGGTCGCGATTACTAATGGCGTCCATATCCCTACCTGGGACAAAATCGGAACAAAAGAAGAAATCTGGGAAAAACACCAAGACAATAAACGTGCATTGTTAGCATATATTCACCAACTCACAGGTGAAAAGTGGGATGAAAATACTCTTCTTTTGGGTTGGGCCAGGCGGATTGTCAGTTATAAGCGCCCGCTTGCACTTTTTGAGAATCTCAAAGAATTCCAAAAGCTTGCAACTTCAACTGATCGACCAGTTCGAGTTGTTATCTCAGGATTATCTCATGAAAACGACAAGGAAGGCTTAGCAATTTTGGAGCAAATAAAAAAAGTTATTACAGAAGATCTCAAAGGCGTCGTTGTCTATTTGCCTGGTTATAATATGGCTCAAGCAGAACTTCTTGTGTCTGGATGTGATGTTTGGCTTAATACTCCTGTGGTAGGATTTGAAGCATGTGGCACAAGTGGAATGAAAGCTGCGCTCAATGGCGTCCTTCCTTGCTCTACAGCAGATGGATGGGTTGCAGAAGCTGATATGTTCAAAGTAGGATGGCTTTTACAAAGTGAAAATTTATCGGACGATATCTTGTCAGTTTTGAGAGAAAATATTATTTCTTTGTATTATGACCGAGATAACAGCAGTGTACCAAAGGAATGGATAGAAATGATGAAAAACGCACGAGATATGACAATGAATCAGTTTAGTACCACAACAATGCTACGAAAATATTTTGAAGAATTTTATCTTCCTATTATTCGAAGTCACCAGGCAGAAACACATAAATAAACTCATACTTTGTAGTTACTTTCTTACTTGTTTTTTATAATAGATAATAGTACTATTATTTAGTTTTCTAAAAAGATACCTACTTTTCTGTCAATTATGCCGGATGAACAACATAAACTGCCACTTCACCTCAGTATCTTAGCACAAAATTTACCCATCTCCGAAACCCTCGCAATTAATGAACTTATTGCTAAAAAAAATCTGAAAAGAAATGGATTACTTCATATGGGGTTTGGCGAAGCGCTTATGCCATTACATCCATTATTAAAACGCGCACTTGCAGATTCAGCAACAGCGACAAAATACGCACCTGTAAGGGGCTTACTGGAATTACGTCAAACAATTTCTGACTATCTCAACCGAACAAGAAACATTAGAAGCTCAGCGGATCAGGTAGTTGTTGGACCGGGAAGTAAAGCTTTAATTTATGCGCTTTTACGACTTTTAGAAGGTGATGTGTTATTACCTGCGCCTTCATGGGTGAGTTATGCACCTATTGCACGTCTGGGTGGGAAAACTGCGATTCTCGTTGGGACGGATAGTAACGATCATCAAGGACTTTCTTCTAAAGCACTTTCTCAAGCAATGAAACAAGCAGAGAAGAGCGGAGCCAAACCAAAAATACTTATCATTAACAGCCCTGGTAATCCAACAGGAGGGATGTTTACTCCTGAAAATGTAAAGGAAATTGCTCAATGGGCAAGAAAAGAGGGAATTACGCTTATTAGTGATGAAATTTACGCAGAGCTTGCTCATGGTTGGCGCACCCATGTTTCACCAGTTACTTTTTATTCTGAAGGATGCATTGTCACAGGTGGACTTTCCAAAACATTTTCTGCGGGCGGATGGCGACTTGGATATGCGATATTGCCCAATACAGAGACAGGAGTAAAGCTCGTTGAAGCAATTAGAGCTCTTGGAAGTGCTGTTTGGTCAACAACAGCAACACCAATTCAACAAGCTGCTGTTGTTGCTTTTGCGCCAAATATCGAAATTGAAAAATATGTACAAAGCTCAGCTGCAGTATTTGGTTACATTACGAACAAACTTTATGAAACATTAACTGAATTAGGTGTCCCATGTGCACGCCCAGCTGGAGGCTTTTACCTTTATCCTGATTTTGCTCCATGGCGTTCGATTTTATTAAAACGTGGAGTCAGGACAAGTAAAGAACTCGCAAATTATTTATTGGAAGAGTGGAGTATAGCGACGCTTCCAGGTTCAGCTTTTAATGAAGATCCTTCTGCGCTGCGATTAAGGCTCTCAACGAGTATGCTATGTGAACCTGAAGAGGTAACTTCAGTGGAAGAACGAGAAAAATTTTTATGGAAAACTCTTAATCAAGCAACAAAGAAAAATTTCTCTCCTACATTCCCTCTTCTGACTTTAGCTCAAGAAAAATGGACAAAGGTACTACTAAATTTGGGGGGAAATGAAACATAATTATTTATAGTTTATATGGTGTTTTATGTTTGAAGAGATTTGCCTTATTCCACTGTATAACTTTCTTTGCATTTAGGAGTCCTCTTTTTTCAATCTCCTCAATTGATAGTTTTTTTTCAAAATAGAAATAAAGAACTTGATCGGCTTCTTCATAAGTAAAACCAAATTGTCCTTCATCTGTTTGTCCGAGCCACAATCCTGCACTTGGGGCTTGGTTAATAATTGATTCAGGTATATGTAGATATCTCGCTAGTTGAATAACCTGAGTTTTATACAAGTGTTCAATTGGCTCTATGTCCGATGCTTGGTCACCAAAACGTGTAAAATATCCCAAAAGATTCTCAGATTTATTTTCAGTGCCACATACTAAAGCATCATGTTTTTTGGCCAGATCATATAAGATAATCATTCGCATACGTGCAGCAATATTCCCAATTCTTACTCTGTTGGATTCGATATTCTCAATATTTTGCAATTTTATAATAGCGTCAACAGGTTCTTTAATTGAAATATGGTAAATATTTTGTTGTGGAACAGAATTTTGCTGTATAAATTTTTCAATAGGTCCGAATTTGGATTCAAAATAATATAAATGAGTAATAACTATATCCTCGGGTTTTATTACTTCCTTGAGGAGTGCAAAGGAAACGGCTGAATCAATACCACCTGAAATACCGATAACGGCTTTTGAAATTCTTTGTTTTTCAAAAGTTGTTTGTAAAAAAGATACAATTTTATTTTTTTCTTCTTCAGGCTGCACGGTAAGTAAATCGTTAGACATAGAGTTTGTGTTTTCTAATATACTCTTCAATGTTTGGTGAAACAAGGAAATCTATTGGTAAACCACTTTTTACTCGATTACGAATTGCTGTTGATGATATATTCGTGAGCATAAGATTTCTATTTTGTAAAACAATAACATTTTCTGGGATTGTATGCAATTGTAATCCCTCCTTAACCCGTTCTTCGATATGCCAAAGCATATGTTCACGAGGGAAAATAATGAGATGATAGTTCTTAACAATGTCTTTCCAACCATCATACAAATGAAACGTTTCTAATTTATCACTTCCCATAATCCAATAAAATACATGCTGTGGATAGCGTTTCGAGATCGATTTAAGAGTGATAATTGTGAGACTTTTTTTATTATTTTCTATTTCAAAATCTGAGGCTTTTATTTTTTTATCTTCTAAAAGTTGTGCCATTGCTAATCGATCTTCGACAGGGGAGAGGTTTTTTTGAAAAAGAGCATGATGAGCCGAAGTACTATAATTTGGCATAAGCCAAACTTGATCCATCTGAGCTTGCTCTATAACTTGTCTGGCTATCAGAAGATGTCCGAGATGTGGTGGATCAAAGCTCCCGCCAAGAATTGCTATCTTCATGTACTTATTCTACTAGGGAATAGCTTAGAAGTCATCTTCCAAATTGTTTGCATATAGCTCACAAGGAATAATCACAGGCGAGCTATAAAACAAACCAATGTTAGAAACCTAATGTTTCTTTTACAAAAACAATCATCAATCGCTTAGGTGCGATTTCTTTATTAATGATAAGCATTTTGCTTACTGCACTGTTAAATGTATCAGGTAGGTTATATGCTTTACGTGCACGCTGAGTTTCTAGCGGTAACACATAATCATAAATACGTTTTGTTGCGTCATCAAGATTTTTTACAATCTTTTGTGTACCAACTACCCATATAACATGAGCAGAACCATAGACATATGCAGGTAATTGACTACCTGTATTAGATGCGATGACGACTTTTCCGTCTTCTGTCACTGCATGAACACTCCCTACGGCGTATTCTGGTGCAGCTCCAATTTTTCGCATCTCACGAGCTTGCGTATTACGATCTAACTTCATTAATTTCTGTTTTACAGAATCATACTCTCCGGATTCGTTAAGAGCGTCTGTAAGGCCAACTGTTTCAAGAGTAATTGAAGTCATTGTCATTACTTCCGATTTTTTTGGTATGAATTCCAAAACTTTTTCCTTTGCTTGTTCTTTAGAATCAACGATAATGGACTCAATGCCATTTTCTTTGAGAGCAGCTATTGTCTTTTCTAGTGATTCATCACTTGCGAGTGTATCCCATTTCATATTGTTTCACCCCCTTTCTTATGATAGAATAACAAAGTAACTTCATTATGTAAAGTAGTTACATAAAGTAAAGTATGGATACAATACAAGATACGCATATTAACTGTGCTGTGAGCAAAACACTCAAAATAGTTGGCAGTAAATGGACGATGCTTTTATTGCATAATATTTTTGATGGGAAAAAAAGATTTGGCGAACTTCAACGCTCGCTTCCCGGAATAAGTCCCAAAACTCTTTCTCAACGCTTAAGAGATCTTGAAAGAGATGGAATTATTACTAAAAAAGTATATGCTGAAGTTCCTTTACATGTCGAATATTCACTGACAGAAAAAGGGAAATCACTTCGAGGAGTTTTTCGCTCACTTGAAAATTGGGGCAAAAAATCCTAATATAGACTTTATATGCCAAAACTACAGACCTTTAGAGAAAGAGTATATGCTATCGCCAAACATATTCCTCACGGTAAAGTAGCAACCTATGGACAACTTGCAGCGCTTGCCGGAAGTCCCAGAGCAGCACGTGCAGTTGGCATGTGTATGAAAACAAACCCAATTCCGCAGATAGTACCGTGTTATCGAGTGGTAGCATCCGACGGCAGTTTGACAGGTTATTCAGCAGGTGAAGGAATTAGTACTAAAAAGGAAAAATTGCTGGAAGACGGCGTCAAATTTAACAATAATAAAGTGGATTTACAAACTTCGCAGTGGAAACCTTCTTAGATTTCGATTTTTTGTTCAGAGAGAATTGTACTTTTGTTGTATGGAAGAATAAATTGAAATGTAGATCCTTTTCCTCGTTCACTTGTTATTATTATCTCACCACCGTGACGTTTGATAATTGTTTGCGAAATATATAATCCAATCCCCAATCCAGGAAATGTTTGTTCGTTAGTATCACTAATCCGATAAAAGCGATCAAATATTTTTTCTGATGAGTTTTGTTTATTCCAATACCAAAATCTTCAACAGAGACAACTGCTCCCTTTGTGCTATCTTTCAAGATTACAATAAGTTTGTCAGACTTTGGTGAATATTTGCTTGCATTATTCAGTAAATTAATAAGAACCTGACCAATTCGTTCTCTATCTCCCCAAACACTTTTTTTGATTTTTCCTTTAAGAATTATTGTATGGCGTGGGTCAATTTGCTGTGTATTATCAATTACTTCTTTTACCATTGTATTTAGATCAAATTTTTCTATACGAAATGTTAATTGATTTGATTCTATTCTTGAGACATTCAACAGATCCTGGATTAGCATTGTCAATTTATCAATTTGTTTAATTATTTTTGAAAGATAGTCTGTTGTCTGTATGTCTCCCTTCTGACTAAACTTTCGAAGAAGCATTTCTGTATAGACTTTAAGACTTGTTACCGGTGTTTTTAATTCATGTGATGCAATAGAAATAAAATTGTCACGAAGCCCGATAGCTTTTTGTAATTCTTTCTGGGAATATTGAAGTTTGATTGCCACATTCTCAGCATTTGCTCGTGCAATATATTGAGAACGGCTAAGCATAAATAACATAATGCTTACAAGTAATCCTCCGATAAATACAAAAAATGAAAGATCTTCTTGTGATTCAGATTCGAATTCAGGATGATTTGAAAATATAACTGTCCATATTTCACCAGCTACAATAATAGACTTCGAAACTTGAAATTTTGGTAGATATAAAGAATTTGCTTTATCCATAGAACTACGTGAGTCATGTAATACAGTAGATTGAGTGATATTTTTACCATCATAAATTTGAACATTTAAAAGTTGAGGAAGAGTTTTGTCTCCTAAAATTCCTTGAAAAAATGTATTTGTTTCAAATGGACTATATACAAATCCCACTATTTTTGCTCTTCTTTCCGATATAGTTGTTGGTATCCCACCATCGCTATAAATTGGAATAAATATCAAAAACCCGCTCTGCGTTATAGTTTCTCCTTTACTTAATAAATCCACCTTACCTGACATAGTAGGAATCCCTTTATCACGTGCAATTTCTAACGCATTCAATCTAACGGGATTTGTTCCCATATCATAACCAATTGAAGAAGGAGGTTGATTTGTTCTTAAACGCAAGTATCTTACAACATAATATATACTTCTATCTCCTGATGGATAAATAGTAAATTGTGGATTTATATTATTTTGTATTGATTGTATGAAAGACTCTTTTTCATTGTCATGTACCAATTGAATAAATCCTATACCTTGTACGGCAGGATAATTTTTTTGCAAATGTAACTGATTAATATATTGATCAAATTGATCTTTGGATATATCAGGAATGGATGCATACAAACCAGCAATACTTCGAAGTAATGTAACATAAATATTCATTCGATCAGAGATGCTATTACTTGTATCTTGAACAGCATTAAGAAAACGAAGTCTGTCTTCAATGTGGGTTGCACGACTTATGTAAAACGTTGAAAGAATAGTCAACGTAAGTGTCAAAATAAGAATGATATATGGTATCCACGGCCGGTGAATTACTAGTTTTATTCTTGCCATGAGGTATTTCTATTGTACCTATTTTACATCGGAGGTCAATTCATTGTGTAAGGATTGGGTAAAGGTGAGTAACGATTATTTACTATTTTTCATTGTTTCAGTAACAACAGCAGCAAGCGCTTTAATAAAAAGCTGAGACGTATTCAATGATTCAGTTCTTGCAAAATAAATAGAATTTTCTTCTGCCTGTTCACGTGCTCCTATACCCACATCATACAAAATCTCCAAATGATCTGCCAAAAACTGTACCGGAGCAATGAGAACATGCGTCTGTCCTTTTGCTTTTAGTTCAGGCATGACATCTGCAAAATCAGGTTTGAGCCATTCTTCAGGAGTATGCCCTGCACTTTGATAACAAAACATCCAACGGTTTTTGGGAAAACCCAGTAATTTTGCAGTTCTTGCAGCGGTATCCTTCAAATCATTAATATAACCGGGTTCTTTTTCAATAACTCTCTTTGGCATACTGTGTGCAGAGAAAAGTATAGGAATTGTATTTCTAATGTTTGCGGGAAACGTATTCAATGATTTTTCAACCTTTTCTGCTAATGCTTTAATGAAGAAAGGTTGTGCATGCCAATCAGTCCCTAGGAGAAGTTTGGTTTTTTTATTTTTTAACCTATCTGCTGCCGCTTTAATTTCCTTTATATATCCATTCATAATAATGGGTGAATATTGAGGGGACATAATAATCCCAACAATTGTATCTGCATTCGATGCTTTTTCTTTTATCACATCTTCAATAAATGGATCTGAAAAACGCATACCCGCTTTGACTATAAATTTTTGTCCTTTTGCAGTTGTATTCAACTCTTTCTCAAGAGCTGATGCTTGCTGTTTGGTAATTTTAACAAGTGGTGAGCCTCCAATTAGTTTATAACGTCTTTTAAATTCTTTAATTGTCTCTTCATCTGCATCACGTCCGCCGTAGACATTTTTGAGATACTGAGGAATACTCGAGAGAGTTTTAGGTGATCCATATGTCATAAGTAGTACGAAGATTTTTTGTTGTTTTGTTTCCATTGTTATTGTAACCATTCTGCTACAAGCGGTGCGAAGTAACTTATTATGATATCTGCGCCTGCTCGTTTTATTCCTGTTAGAACCTCCACAACTACACGTTCTTCATCGATCCATCCATTTTGTGCTGCAGCTTTTATCATAGAATATTCACCACTTACATTATATGCAGCAAGTGGTAGATCAAAACGTTTTTTTACTTGTTGAATAACATCAAGATAGGCAAGTGCTGGCTTAACCATAATAATATCTGCGCCTTCCAAAATATCCAGTTCGATTTCTCGAAATGCTTCTTTGACATTTCTTGGATCCATTTGATACGTTTTTCTATCACCAAACAGTGGTGTGGATTGAGCTGCTTCTCGAAATGGTCCATAAAATCCTGATGCATATTTTGCAGAGTATGCCATGATAGGGACAGAATCAAAGCCATTAGTATCCAGTGTTTTTCGAATTGCTCCTACTCTTCCATCCATCATATCTGATGGAGCAACCATATCCGCACCTGCTTGCACATGGGAAAGTGCCATTTTTGAAAGCAATTCCAGAGAACTATCATTTACAATTATATTATTTTTAATAATTCCACAATGTCCATGATCTGTATATTCACAAAGACAAACATCTGTTATTACAAGAAGATTTGGAATGTGTGCTTTGATAGCGTGTATAGTCTTTTGGATAATACCTGTTTTAGAATATGCTTGAGAACCAACTGCATCTTTTTTCTTTGGAATTCCAAAAAGAAGAACAGCAGGAATACCAAGTCTATAAACTCTTTCTGCTTCTTTGACAACGGAGGCGATAGTCCATTTCATAATTCCCGGCATTGAAGAAATCTGTTGGGGTTGGTTTATTTCTTCTGAGATAAAAAGGGGATAGATAAAATGTTCAAGTGAAAGTGTTGTCTCTCCAACCATATTGCGGAATGTTTCGTTTTGTCGTAAGCGACGAAGACGAGTAGATGGAAAGGCTGACATATCAATATATTATATTTCTTTCCAAAATTTTTGCAAATGCATCTTTCATTTGTTGAGTTCATTAGGTAAGATTATGAAGAAATATATGAGGGATCGAATTATTCTAGGAACAAGAGGCAGTGAACTAGCACTTATTCAAACAGAAATAATAAAAAAACAATTGCAAACACTTCTTCCAAAAATTATTATTGATATACAAATTATCAAAACGACAGGAGATAAAAATATGAATCCTGTACCCCTTGATACAATTGGAAAAGATTGGTTCACCAAAGAGATTGATAGAGCGCTTCTTGATGGTGGTATTGATGCAGCAGTCCATAGCTTAAAAGATTTATCTGAGCAACTACCTGATGGTCTTGTAATTGCTGCAATTCCTGAACGTGAAGATGCACGAGAAGCATTTATTTCAAATAAAAATGTTTTGTTTAAAAATGTAAAAAAAAGAGCAATTATCGGAACTGACAGTACAAGACGAAAAACTCAACTTCTCTACAAAAGACCCGATCTTATTGTCAAAAGTATTCGAGGAAATATAAATACAAGACTTTCCAAACTCGAAAATGGTGAATATGATGGGCTATTTCTTGCAGTTGCGGGACTTAAAAGGTTAGATTTGGAAAATCGAATTACAGAATATTTTTCAGAAGAAGATATTATTCCTTCACCGGGACAAGGTGCATTAGCAGTTGTTGTTAAAAAAAATAATAC
>JBEPUU010000011.1:0-14585 GCA_041691355.1 bacterium
TTGGTCATAATCAATCATACTAAGCAACGTCAAAGCTGCCCATAGCAACAAAAGAAATGCTGGGATAGCATATCGTTTGACGAAATTTGAGATGACTATATTATCTTCTTCTGTCTTCATATTTTCGACTAATATAATAAACGATATAGCATCCAACAACAAAAAGAATCATACTGCTGATACCTATTCCAATATAAGAATATGTTTGTGGCACAAAATAAAGTGTCAATGTGAGATCAATTGAACCATCTTTGTTCTTTATATATTGAGTACTATTTGTAATATGAGCAATATATCGCGGATCTATAAGAAAAGAATTCAAAAGTACTGCGCTTTCTGTATGAATACTTTTTGGTAAAAAATAATTACTATTCATTAGCATTGAATACCAATGGAAATTACCTACATGAATTCTCCAGTCAGGATGAAAACTATCAGTAAATTGTAGATAGAATGGCCTTGTAACATTTGCTATTGTTATTTTATATTCGGAATTGGAGATGGGATTATATGTTACTGTTTTAAACGGCGTATTTTTATATAAAGACGTTTTCTGATTAGTTGTATAGATATGAGGTCTATATGATGGATTTTCATAGATAGCTACTTTATTTTGTGAAGAATTAACTTTTTTTAGATATTTCGTTTGATTCAAAATCTTCAAATAGTCATTTCGTGATTTACCAAATAATGGAAAAAAATTATCATCATTTGTAGTGTCTGCCAACGGTACAATTATATATTTTATCGACGATTGATTTAGTAGCTGTTGACTATCTTTTTGTCGATAAAAATCGATAAATTGAGAACCAAGAGATCGGTATTTAGTTGCATCGGAGTATTTTTTCCAGTTGCCTGAAACTGTTTCCGCTTCTCCCAAAGCAGGATGCACATCTGTGTTTGTTCCCCATCGAGAATTAGTAGGTATCCATAACGTTCTAAAAAAAATATTTTGATCATCGATGTAGTGATCTACTGATAAATATGATTGAGGAATCGTTCGGTTTACAAATAATGTACCGTACGTCCCAACAACAAGAGTTTTTACATTCCAAACATTTAAAGCAACAGTAAGAATTACTACTACATATTTCGCGATAACCATGTAAGGTTTTTTCCATGTATTCAAAATCCAATCAATACAGACGCCAATCAGTACAGAATAACCTAAAGCTACATAAAAATAAAATTTACTTGCTTCACGAAAAGCACCAAATCCTGGAAAATGATCATATAGCCATATGTATATATATGGAAAAGGTGGATTATTTTGCTTTACTAAAAAGATCCCTAAAATTGAAACAAGACCATAAAAAAGTATGTTTGAATTTTTACGATTCACATATAATCCAATAAAAGCTAATATAGGTAACAAGAAAAAATAAAATGGTATTGGTTGAGTTATAAATGGATAATATTTATCTCCCGTCCAAAAAGGATGAAATAATGTAAGTGCTTTACTTATATTAAAAAATTCTTTTCCGAATAAGTCTCTATTAAAAACAGTGCCGTTTAATGAAATAGTTGCAAACATATACGGAAGGATCCAATAGATATTAAGAAGGAAAACAAGCACTATAGGAAGAAGTGCATAGATATAAGTTTGCTTAATTGTAATTAAAAATTTGTCTTTTGCTACAGTATAGAGATAGCAGAGGTAATAAAATAATCCGATTAAAACAATTAGATAAAATACTCTAAATTCATAAATACTTGTAACAAAAGCTGCAAGACCAGTCAAAACTGCATATAATAAACTTTTCTTTTCGATTGCATTTTTTAAGAAGAGTAAAACGAGTGGCGCAAAAGTAAAGCCTGTCATCAAAGTCAATTGTCCAGATTGAAGAATAAGAAAATATGTATTGTACCCGTATACTAATGACCCAACAAATGCAGCTATCGGATGTTTTGTAAAAGATTTAATTAGCAAGTATGAAAAGGGAATAGAAAGCAAGGCAATAGGCCACATAAAGGTTATGCGTTCGATATAACCATAACTTATTCCTAAATTTGAAAGTACTCCTTGCAGTAAGAGAAACGGATAAAAAGGTGGTGTCAAATCGATTGAACCAAGTGAATAACTTTTCCAAATTATTGGCAATGATAAAAGACTTTTAGAATAATTAGGAAGACTTAAAACCCAATCACCTTGTGTGAGAACTCCAGATGTAAATAACCATACTCTATATGCAAATAAATGGATAACAGTTACTATTCCAATAATTCCAAAAAAATAAAACTTTTCAAATTTCTTCATGATATATAGCTTAAATACGTATCCAAAATATTATTCCAATCATACAGTATTCGTGCCTTAAGTGCGTTTTCGGAAAGTGTATCTATTTGCTTTCTATCACCTGCAATTTTCACCAATACATCTGCTATTGCTTTGGCATTTTGTGGAGGAACAACAAAGCCGTTTACGCCGGGATTGACGCGTTCTGCGTTAGAACAAATGTCAGTAACTATAACAGGTTTGCCACATGCCATAGCTTCTTTTGTTACCGTAAATGTCTCTGATAACGCTGGTAAGCAAACAATATCACATCCATAATATCGCTCAACAATTTCTTCGTTAGATTTCACCCCACCCATAAATGTAATCTGTTTTTCTACATTTAATTTTTTTGCTAAATCTTTTAACTCTTGCTCCAAGGGGCCTATTCCATGAATATTACATTGAATCTTTTTATCTTTTTTTATCTTTTTTGCTTCAGCAAGAGCACATATCAAATATTCACAACCTTTTCTTTTTGTTAATCTACCAACAAATAAGACGGTCAAAACATTAGTATCTTTTTTATGTTTCTTTTGAGATGGTTTAAAAATAGTTGTATCAATTCCTGTATCCAAGATTATTGCTTTTTGATTTTTTTTCATAAATTTCTTATGATAATTCCTCGCATGGTTGTCACTGAAGAATACAATGTCAGCGTTTTGCAAAGTTTTAGTACTAAGAAACCCAAGTATTTTGCCGAATAACGCTAATAAAAGAGTTTTACTAGATTTATATATATATTCCTTAATTTGGATAGTTATGTTTTTCTTTTCATTGAACACATATGTTTCATCAGCAGTTATTTGAGTATTTGAATGAGGTCCTATAATAGGACCTATGAAATATTTTTTATTATTGTTTTTAAAAAGAAAGAATAAATTAAAACTTCGTCCGTAAGCAAAAGGGATAATATGATGTACTATCTGTGAATCACGATAGACTGATGACCATGCATATTTAAAATATGAAACAATATAAAAATACAAACTATCATAATCATTCAATGCAGCACTAGCTTTTTTTCTTAACATGACATCGATCTTTGTCTTTTGTATTGATTTTACTTTAAGACTCATTATTACTGCTCCAAATATTGATTTTACTGATGTTTTGTCCGCAAGGTGATTCAAAAATTGATAGGATATTTGTCCGTGACTTCCTGTTTCATTATATTGATTCAAATAATCAGATGCTGGACAGAAGAAAAAATGTAATTGTGAATTATTTTGTTTACTCATTTATTAAATTTCCTAACTCTAATAAAACTTCTCCAATTCTATACTCTTCTTACTGTATTTTGCAACTTTTCAAATCAATTTATATTGCACAATCAATCTAGAAGAAGTTATAGCCTCTCAAAACTCAATAAGTTGAGCAAATAATAACTACCCTATGTATGCAGGTGTTACCTTTTCTCAAGAATTGGTATTGCAGTAGTAACAACATAACCCCGATTTTTTATATCAATAGCTATTTTCTGAGTATTTTGGACATTCAGAGTAGTTTTTTCCCAATAAATTCCGGGTTTTGTATTATAAGGTGATATCTCAGTAACTTCTTGATCTCCAACTCGAACTACTATTTTTGCATTTCCAAAAAGATTACCTTCTTTTTTATATTTGAATATAGCTAGATAAACGGTATATTTGCCAGGTTGTAATTGCTGAGTCGTAAATACCCCTTTTTGATCTCCAAATATTTGCATTATATCTTTTCCAAAAAATAATCTATTATCGATAAATGATTGCATCAAAATTGGATCTAAAAGACTGTGTGTATATGTACTGTTAGATCTAATTGTGAAATTTTCTCCGATAGATTGTGGATCTACTTCTAGCATAAATTCTTTTTTTGTCTTACCAAAAAGCTTTGCATTTTTATCATATACAGTACAATAATCCAACGAAATATTTCCATACCCTTTTTTGCATTGATTATGTTTATCCGGCAGATTTAAGATAAAAATATTTCCGAATTGTTTATCAACTTTTGTAAGTTTAATAAATTGGTCGACATTAAAGTTGGGATAATTTTGTTTCCAATTATAATTTTTATCTAAAACAATATCTGTTACACCCCGTAATTCGAGAGCTCGAACTATATCTTCTGGCTTATTTTCCAGATTGGTAAGATAAAAAAGTTCTAAATATTGCGGAGAAAGAAGATACGGATATCTTTCATACTGAATTAAATTGTGAAGAGGCAAAAAACTCGTATATGGATTTTTATACAAAAGAATCGTTGCATTATAGGATGGATTTCCCCAATTATAATCGGTAATTATACTATGAAACAGAGGAGTTTCTGGAGGAAAATATACTTTTTTATCATAATTATTTTTCAAATACGCTTGTGCATCAAAATATTCTTGTGGTAGTGTTGCTACAAAAAAATAATTTCTGTTTGTATATATGTACTGGGTTGATAAATATAAACATACCATACTGATAGCAACAAAAATAATTACTTGCAATCTGTTCCCTTCTTTTAATCTTCTTAAAGTAAAGTAAACGATAATAAAAATAAATACTAGTTCAAAAAACATAAAACGATACGTAGCACGCAAAGTATCCATGAGTGGTAAGGTGTTAAATATCCATTCATAGATATTGATTGGACTATTCATACCCGTTATCATAGTTTCTACGAAAAGATATCCAACGAGCATCCATATTTTTAAACGATGCTTTATTGGAGCATACATAAAACAAAAAATAAATAACACACTATACGCTACGATAATATAAGGATTCGCTTTTGCAGTAGATAATCCACTAAGAAAGCTATCAATATAATTAAACGAAATATATCCTTCATAATGCCTACTATCACCGTTTTGGATAAGTGAAATAAATATAGGGATATTAATAGCAACTACTGGAATTGCCATAACTCCTATATATAAAAGTGTTTTTTTAATATTTTCTCTAAATTTTTTCCTATATACGATTGCAATAATAATAGATGTATAAAAGGCAATTGGAATAACTGCTATATCAATATTTAAAAAGAATGAGAAAAGAAGACCAGTACCAAAAGCGATTAGTATAAGTTTTTTTAATGTAAACGTATGAAGTTTTTTAAAGCTCCAAATTAATAGTGTAATACTCAAAAGCATATTGCTATAGAGTAATCCATCATGAGTTTCAATAATAAGTGAATATTTATATGGATATAAAATAAAAACAAAGGCTGCCACAAGGAACGGTATCCATGAAAATCGTTTAAAAAATGTTCTCACAAAGATATATAAACTAACAAATTGCGTAAGAATCATAGAGAGAATAAGAAAGACAAAAGGATGAATATGTATAACCTGGGAAATTGAATGATATCCAATTTTAAATAATGAATACCATCGTGAATAATGAAAAAAATCAACGCAATCAAAGCAATTTGTATTATCTTGAGCGAGCAAGCTCCTCGGATCATGGAGAATATTCTGCACATGCCGAAGATCATCAAAAGAAAAAATATACTCTCCTCCAAGAATAATTGTGTGTGGATTGATGAAGAAGTTAATTATATACGCAAGAACAATGATGAATAAAACTATCCATAGGAAAGTTTTATGTTTGATTATTAATTTTTTAAACATTGTTTTTAAGAAGCAATCAAATAAGAGATGATATCCCATTCCTTTTTTGCAATAACATCCCAGCTAAACATCGCCGCATTTGCCTTTGCGCTCTTTTGTAATTTTTCTTTTTCTTTTATCGGGATTTTAGTATAGTTTACTATTGCTTTAGCCGCTTGTAAAACACTTTGATTTTTTACTGCATAAAGACAATTTGTGGAAAAACGAAATTCTTTCAAAGCAGATTCATAGACAGACATATCATAAAAAATCGTAGGTAAACCATAAGACCAACCTTCTAAAATAGTAATTACCGGAAAAAGTGGCTCACGATGTGCTAAATGAATAAATAATTCGCTATCCTCTAAAAGTTCTGCTTTTTTTTCTTCGGTGACATCTCCTAAAAAAGTCACATTATTTTTAATACTTTTTTCTTGTAGTTCTTTCAAAATAGCCGCTTTTGTAACGGCATCAGCATATCCACCTAGTGCAAGTTTTGCTGAAGGGATTACTTTCACAACTTCGTTCCAAGTAGAAATTACCTCATAAATACCTTTTTCAACTGTCATGCGCCCGATATAAATACTCAGGAATTTTGCGATTTTCTTTTTTTTTAAACGAGGTACTTCTACTCCTGAGGGGGTAAAACTAATTGTACTTTTATGATAATCTCTCTTTATTTTATTTTGGAATTCTCTACTGACAGTAAAAATATAATCGGCATGTCTTATGGTATATTTCATTAATGTATGGCTAAACCATATCGTGACCGTTATAACGACAGATCTTATAAATCCTGTCTCGCTTTTTTTGAGTCTGTTGAAATAGGTGGAATAATTTTTATCAAGAATTCCATAATTAAGAATATCCAGTATTACTTTTATATGAGAGAATCTTATTTTTAATAGTAAAGAAACGATATATAATTGTAAAAATTCTCCAGTCGGAAAATACAAAACTTTTGCTCCGTTACTTTTTATTAGTTTCGCCGATTGTTGGTAAAGGATAATTGTTGAGGAAATTGTTTCCAAAAGGAACCACAGAATAAAAGCTTTATTTTGCAGCGAGGTAATCCATTGTGGGCTTTGATATTCAATAATTTTTTCTTTTTGAAGAATATCTTGATAAATTGATTTTTTATTATCTAAGAGAACGAAATGAATATTTTTGGGAATTCTTTTTAAAAATTGTCTTAATCTGACATAACCACCTGCATACGACGAAAGATATGGCTGATGCCAAGTAACAATAACTAAATCTGATCGTTGCATGGAAGTTTCACTGTATATATTTAACTAAAAATTTTTACTATTTGTTTCATTTCGTCATTTGTTAATTCAGGATTATTTCCGAAATAAAGACCTAGTTTATGAATAAAACTTGCATTTGAATCTTTCAAATATTTCTTTTTTATATGTTTAAGAAAAAACGGTTGTTGAGTCATATCACCACCGACAATCGGCCGTATCTCTACTTTACCATTACAACGTTCTACCAATTCGTCTCTTATTTTGGTTGATTTACAGATAATTGGGATTGCAAAATTTGAAAGCAAATCAATATGGTCGTATCTAACAGGAAAATATTTTTCTGTATTTTCAAGAATTGGTAACATCATCTTAAAAAAATTATTTTTTCGCTTTTCAACAATTTCATTAAGATATTTCACTTGAGTATTACCAATAAATCCATTTATTTCAGTAGGACGCAAATTATATCCAAGGTCATAGAACGTATAGCGTGAATAAAAAGTAGAATTAACTTTATGTTTGTCACGAAGTTTTATTTGCCGTTTTTCTGAGAGATTTCTATCCCATCCATGTGCTCTTACGATACGTAGCATTGTTGCTAACCGCTCACTGTCAGTGCAGATAGCTCCTCCCTCAATAGTAGACATATGATGTCCAACGTAAAATGAAAAAGTACTTGCTAATCCAAAGTTTCCGAGTTTTTTGCCTTTATAAATAGTTCCCAACGATTCACAATTATCCTCAATAAGAACAATTTTTTTCTCCTCACATATTTTTCTTATTTGATCAATATCATCGCAGAAACCGAGTAAGTTGGTGATAAAAAGCATTTTAAGCGGATATTTCTTTAAAGTCTCGAGTAATTTTTTACTTGAGACATTGAGTGTATCAAGTTCTACATCAACAGGGATTGCTTGTAAGCCTAGTTCTATTAACGGCATAGCATTGGTAGACCATGTTAAAGCTGAAAAACCGACGAAATCATTATGTTTAATTTTGTGAATGTTTAATAATGCCTGGACAATCGCGAGGTTTGCGGAACTTCCGCTGTTTAGAAAAACACAGTGTTTCCTTCCCTGCCACTTTGCAAATGTTTTTTCAAACTTGTGACACTCGGGACCAAAACTCAGCATCTCAGCATCTTTTATAAATGTATACAACTTCTTTTTGGTGTCTGCTTCATTATAAAAAGTGGATTTTATAAGTTTTATCATACGATAATAGTAAACGTTTGATGAAATGCTTTTGAAAAAATATTGTCCCAACTATAATCTTTACTCATTATAACAACATTCTTTTTCATTTGCTTAAGTAAGTTATCATCTGTCAGCATCTTTACACTTGCAACTATTAATTCGTTTTTATCATATTTTATTGCTTTCCCACAATTCCTATTATTAATTTCATCAGCGATTTGAGTCATTCTGGTTATGACAGTTGGCAATCCGGCAGCTAAATATGCTTTAACTTTTCCCGGATCCGTATACTGAATATAATTATCTTTTGTATTTACATATGGTGCCAAACCAAAAGCACAATACGAAAGCATCTTTTCAACTTGTGAATGTTCCTTGATAAATCCATGCCACGTTATATAATTAGCTATTTTATATCTATTTGCTAATGCTTTTAATTCATCTTTATAACTTCCCGATCCAATAATTTCTAGGTGAAATTTTGGCACTTTTTTAATAATACCTGGCATCGCCTCTATGATAAGCTGCACACCTTGTTTTGGAATAAGATGTCCCATATGTACAGCTGTTTGGCGCTTAATTTTACTGAATGGTACAGAAATGATATTGCCTTCAGTACCCATAGGAACGACAATTTGTTTATTGCGGTATTTTTTTGCGACACCTTTTTTTTCCCTTTCAGTAACCATTACTTGCGATAGATTCCATACCACATCACTGTTTTGAACACAAAAAGTATCTAGTGAATGATAAAATGAATTCATTAACTTATTGGGAAACCTATTCGGAATATAATCAATCGTCCAGAAGATAGTTTTGTTAACAAGACCAATACTTTTAAGAAAAATCCCGACTGAAGCATTAAAACAATCTGCACCGATATACATATCAATCGGACCATTTTTCATCAGCCAATAGATGGTAAGAATTGTATCTTTAAGTAGACTTAGAAATTGAATCGATGTCTTAAAATATGAAAACGTATTTATCGACTTCTTTTTATGGTTATCATAAACCCTCATATGAGAACGGGTATCTTTAGCAAACACAAACGGATGGCCGATAAAGATAAGTTTTTGTACGTTTCCTTTGAGGTATTCTTCAAGCGCGTGTGTTGGCCCTGTGGCATAAATGTGGCTAACTACTACAATTTTTTTATTTTTGAAATCGTTGTTATCCATTGTGATCTTCTTTTTCTATCTCCCTAGTCATCCACTGATATAATCTTTTAAATCCGTCTTTTGTACTGAATTTTTCTCGATACTGATAATGCTGATAAAATTTTGAATTATCAATTCCTCTTGCCAAGACACCACTTGGTTTGGATAAATCATATATATATTTTTTCTTCACATCAGCAATTTCACAACACCACTCTGCACATTCCTGAACGGTGACGATTTTATCACTGGCGATATTAACTTCACCAAAATAATCTTTACTCATCATTACTTCATACATTTTTTCAAGCGCATCGTTAATGTACAGAAAAGTTCTTGTTTGCTTTCCGTTTCCCCAAATTTCAATCGGCTTGTTATTCTTTTTCGCTTGTATTACTTTATACACAATTGCTGGTGGAAATTTCGCACGTTCACCTTTCCATTCCTGATATTCACCAAAGACAGTATTTAATATACCAACTCGGATATCAATTGGCGCTTCTCTTGCAAGTAATATCATAATAAATTTTTCCCAACCATACATCTGATCAGCATTCGCGGGAATCAGCATATCTTCTTTCAGTTGTGGAGTTACTTGTTCGGTTGTCTGGATATGTATTGGATAAGCGCATGCACTTGCAGGATAAAACATTCGTTTAACTTTCTTTTCTTCGCAAGCTTTTAGTAAATTCATGTCCATATACATGTTGTCCATAAAAGGTTGGTAATTATGTTTGTTAAAAAAACCGACACCACCCATATTGGCTGCAAAATGGAAAATACCATCCATCCCATCAACTGCCCGAAGTGCATCTTTTTGAGAAGTTAAATTTAACTCAAGTACTTCATCAGCTTTTTCATATTGTTTAAGCGTTAAATCGTAATGTTTTCTTACAACGGCTCTGACTGTATGCCCTTTCTTTTTAAGAAATGCAACCATTTGGCAACCAATGAATCCAGTAGCTCCTGTTACAACAATCTTTTGTAATTTCATACGTTAGGGAATTTATTTATTACTTTTGATATATAAGCAATTTCTTCATCGGTAAGTTCTGCATAGATAGGTAGTGAAAGAATTTGTTTGGCAATTCTTTCCGCTTTTGGAAAATCACCCATATGATAACCCAAATAGTTATAGCATTTTTGCAAAGAAATAGGAAGTGGATAATGAATTAATGTTTGAATACCATTTTTTTCTAAATACGCAAGGAATGCTTTTCTTTTTGGATGTTCCATGACGAAAAGATGGTAACAAGAAAGGGAATCAGAATAGAGCGTTTGTGTTTTTACTCCGATGAGCAACTCATTATATAATGCTGCTTTTTTTCTTCGCTTAATATTCCATGATTCCAAATGACGTAGCTTTACCCGCAATACTGCAGCTTGTATTTCATCCAGCCGGGCATTTGTTCCGATAATATCATGATAATATTTTTTCGACTGACCATAATTCCGAAGCTGAAGTAAGTGTTCATAAAGTTTTTTATTGTTTGTCGAAATTCCTCCACCGTCGCCATAAGCTCCCAAATTTTTCCCCGGATAAAAACTAAACACTCCCGCGTCGCCAAAACCTCCGACTTTTTTATTTTTAACTGTTGCCCCATGCGCTTGTGCAGCATCTTCAACGATATATAAATTTTCTCTATTGGCGATTTTTTTTAATTCATCAATGTTGCTAGGAGCACCATATAGATGAACCGGCATAATGGCTTTTGTTTTTTTTGTTATCTTTTCTTCAACTTGTCTGGGATCCATTTGATATGTTTTTTCATTAATATCTACTAAGACAGGAGTTGCTCCGACCTGGGTAATAGCTATCGCAGTTGCGACAAAGCTATTAACCTGAGTAATTACTTCGTCTCCCTTTCCGATCCCCAAAGCCCATAGAGCAAGTTGCAATCCCTCAGTTCCGGAATTTACTCCAACAAAATACTTAACACCGAGGTAATCAGCAAATTCTTTTTCAAATTGTATTCCCTCATCACCCAAAATAAATGATTGTGTTTGTATAACCTGAGAAACAGCTTCATCTATTTCTTTTTTAATCGATTGATATTGTTGTTGTAAATCTAAAAATTTTACTTTCATAAGTCCAATGAGATAATGCCATTAATAATAGTGTAAGATCTCCTGCAGACACAAACAAATTTTTCTTCTAATACTGAAATCTTTTTCGTACAAATGCAAATATAGCCATGAATTGTAGCAGAATTTCCATAAACTACTGCAAAATCCGGCACATCTTTGGTGACCACAGCACCAGCACCGACAAGTGCATTTTCACCAATCGTCACGCCGGCGAGAATCGTCGCATTTGCTCCGATTGACGCGCCTTTGTTTATTTTTATTTGTTTTTGTTCGTAGTCTTTATTTTTACTTCGTGGGAAAAGATCATTGGTAAATGCAGCAGCTGGTCCGATAAATACATTATCTGCGAGTCTTATACCATCCCATAAATAAACACCTGATTTAATCGTCACATTTGTACCAATCACTACATCATTTTCGATAAAACAGAAATCACAAATATTTGCATTTCTTCCTATCTTTGCACCTTTTAAGATATGCGTGAAAGCCCAAATTCGTGAGTCATCACCAATATCGATAGTTTCAACTAGTGCTTTGTCGTGTACGAAATAGTTAGCCATAGATTATTTCATTAATTGCATTGGGAAAACATCATCAGCGGACCATTCTTGATCAGTATAATTTACTACAGAAGCTTTTGCCGTCATACTTTTAAAAGCATGTGCAATACTGGGTCCAATCTCCAAACGGATATACTTATCATCTTTAGCATCGAGGATTAATTTTCTCCTTTCTCCTGTTTTTACATCCATTAGGATTACTCGAACTTTCCCGTTGACTACACCAAACCATTCCCTGATTCGCTTATGATAATGATTTGCTCTAACAATTCCTTTTTTTCTGAAGGTAACGAAGTAGATCTGTCCAAAGTATTCAAACTTTTTATCAAGATTTGAGGATTTCAAAAAGACTACGAGTTCACCTCTCTCATCAGAAAATTTTTCAAAATATTCTATCTTAAAATCCATACTTGTCATTGTCTCGATACAATCGGTTTATAGGTGGTTTTATAAACAATAATTTCAACAAAACTCGCATATGCTGAAAGAAAACACAGAACCGGATGTAATAACCAAATAGATTTCTTATCTCTCATAACACCATATAAACTTATTAGTAATGGTGCAACGAGCGTCAAAGAATAGACCGGCCACAGTTTAATCTTCAGTTTCTGTTGCTCAGATAATCGTTCTACTCTCAAAATTATACCATATTTTTTCTTCTCCAAAGCATTCCTCGTTGCCCATCGTTGCTTGCGCATGAAATGATCCAAACTATGTATAGTATGATGATAAAGTGAAACCGAATGCACATACGCAATTTTCTTTTTTTGATCTAACAAGTCATACAGAGGATTAATATCATCCATTGCATCTCTTTTTTTTCTTTGAAATCCTTTTCTGACTGTAAATCCTTGCGCAAATGCCATCATTGGACGGACGTCATTTGATGAATAGTCATACACATCATATATATCGTTATGTTCAAGCGTTTTGTAAATTCTGGAAAAAGTACGACCATTTGCAGCATATCCATAAACGAAATGATTATAGGGATCTGTAAATGTATTGATATATTTTGTATAAATTGTATCTTTCGGAGAACTTTCCTGCTTAGGGAAAGCTCCATATATCTCTTTGTCGGCAAAAACTTCTGCCATTTTCATAAAACTTTTTTGATCATAAAGTAAATTATCCACTGCTAAAACCATCATAAGATCACCTTTTGCAACAGACATCCCTAAAGTAATGGCCGGTTCAGCTAGACGTTTCTTATTATGGTAAATTTTTGTGTTATATTTTTTAGCAAGAGAAAGCGTTTTGTCCGTCGACCCACCATCGAGAATAAGAATCTCCATCTTATTTTTAGGATAATCCTGTTTATCGAGTGTCTCTAAAAAAGCTTTAAGTATTTTATCAGCATTATATGTTGGTGTAAGAATAGAAATAAATGGACGATTAGTCATAAGTTAGGCGTAAGTATTTGTTTTTTTATAAAACTCATTGATTCATGAGCTGTTTTATCCCATGAATAGTGTTTTGCCATTTTTAATGCTTCTTTCTGCATAGCTTTATATTCTCTCGGTGATTGAAGTAGACTGATCACACCTTTTGCTAAATCTTCAGGTGTAGGATTTACCAACAGTCCTGTTTTGTCCTGAATAATAATATCCCGAAATCCTTGAATATTATAAACTACAGACGGTGTCTTAGTAAGACCTGCTTCAGGAACTGTAAGTCCCCAGCCTTCCTGAGCAGATGGACTGATCAATATATGAGCTTTTGAAAGCAGTTCATACTTTTTCTCCTCTGAAACAAAACCAAAGAGTTTTACTGATTTTTCTATCTGTTTTCTTTTGCTAATAGCTTTTATTCTTTGCATAATCTCTACATCACCTGATCCGACTATCCATAACTTTGTATCAGAAATGCTTTTCTTTATAATAAAAAATGCTTCTAACGCATCCAAGATCCCTTTCTGTTTGTTTAATCGTGCGACATAAATGAGAGTCGATACTTTTTCTTTTTGATATTGCTTTATTTTCAATGGTGCTGTTAAACCCATTGGAATAATAATAAGATTGGTAGGATTATGACCTTCTTTTAATAAATCATCACACGTTGATTGGGAAATTGCCATTGCAGAAGTATTTTTGTAAACTTTCAGATACATTTTTTCGATTAATCTACATATACGGGCTATTGGATAGGGAAAAATGCGATAAAATAGTCGATTTGCTACTTCGCAAACTAAGGCAATGGTTTTCTTTCTTGCATAAAGCACGCTAAAGAAAGGAAACCAATGTACTTCATCAATAATAGCATCCGTATTTTTTCTGAAGCAGAACATATAGTAGAAAAATGCAATACATTGCACATTCCACCAGCTACCTCTTCTGATAAACTGAACACCGTCGATAGTTTCACTTGACTTGGCACTTTTAAACATGGAACTAAATTGAATTACTGTATGCCCTTGTTTCACCCAACGCTTTGCCATTTCATGAGTCAATAATTCTGCTCCACCCCCCGAAGG
>JBEPUU010000012.1:0-13789 GCA_041691355.1 bacterium
CCCAGACTAATTCTTGCTGCAGCGTTCGTAATTTTACGGGTGACAAACTCTATGACACGACGTGGCGATTCATGATTAAAAAGAATACCTGAGCAAGCAAACATATCGTAACTTTCACGGTAGTTTTGCGTTATATAGTGTCCGTAGACTTTGGCAACCCCATACGGACTTCTCGGATGAAATCGGGTTGTTTCCTTTTGTGGCGTTTCGACAACTTTTCCGAACATTTCCGAACTGGATGCTTGATAAAATTTGATTTTAGGATTAACAGTTCTGACTGCTTCAAGAACTCGAGTCACTCCAATAGCGGTAAATTCTCCTGTCAACACAGGCTGATCAAACGAAGTCTTTACAAATGACTGTGCAGCAAGATTGTACACTTCATCGGGTTCTGATTGTTCAACAGCTTGATTCATCGAAGAAGAATCGAGCAAGTCTGCTGAAAGAAGTTCTACTTTTTCTTGAATGTGACGAATATTTTCAATATTGGGAATACTCAGTCTTCGCACTGTTCCGTAGACCTTATATCCTTTTTCCAAAAGAAACTCAGCGAGATATGAACCATCTTGTCCTGTAATTCCTGTTATAAGAGCACGTTTCATAAAAGTAGTAGTAAAACCTTATACCGTAATAATAATTTATTCTAAACTATCTTACGCCAATAGTCTAGTATGTTTTGCAATGTCTCTTCAAATTGAATCTCTGGTTGCCATCCTGTAAGCGTATGAAACTTCCCATAATTACAAACAATTTCAGGTACATCAATTGGTCTGAAACGACTTTGATCAATTCTCACTTCAATCTTTGTTGTTGAAAATGATAACAATTTTTCCAAAATATCACCGATCTTCTGAGATTTGCCTGAACCAAGATTATATACTTCTCCTGATTCTCCCTTTTTCAAGGCAAACTCATATGCGTTTACCATGTCTCGTACATCGGTAAAGTCACGTCTTGCTTCGAGATTGCCAACGGATATGACTGCTGCTTTTTTACCAGCTTCTATTTCGGCGACTTGTTTGGCAAAATCCGAAACGACAAATCCTTCTTTTTGGCAAGGTCCGATATGATTAAATGGACGCAGCCGCACGACATCCAATTTGTAAGCGAGATGATATTGCAAACTTAAATAATCCTGTGCAATTTTGGACACAGCATAGGGAGTTGTCGGACGAAATGGTGTTGCCTCGTCAACAGGAATATCTGAGGGAGTAACCATACCATAAATCTCTCCTGTCGAAATAATAATTACACGAGTATCGTGCATTTTGTGCTTTTTCAACGCTTCAAGAACGGAAAATTCTGAAACAATATTGTTAGTCAGTGTCTCAACAGGGATCGAAAAACTTTTAGATGGAGATGCTTGTGCTGCAAGATGAAAAATATAATCAGGCTTTTCAGCAAGAAGGAGTGCCTCAACAGCTTCTGAATTATGTAAATCAACTTTTGTAAGTTTTACGATATCTTGTGTATCTCCCAGATTTCCCAAACTAGCTTCTGAGCGATATGTTCCGCTAACTTCATATGCTTTTTGCAAAAGAAGATGTGTTGCTAAATGTTTGCCAACAAAACCTGTGATACCTGTGATGAGGACTTTTTTCATTTTCTTCCAACTCCGACATAGTCAAAACCGAGGTTTCTTACTGTTATCGGATCATATAAATTTCTTGCATCGATAATCAAAGGTGTTTTGAGAAGGCTTTTTACTTTAGCAAAATCTATATCTTTAAATTCATTCCACTCAGTAAGAACTACCATAGCGTCCGCGTCTTGCAGCGCATCATATGAAGTATCTACATAGGTAATATCTGGAAGAAGCCTTTTTGCACTTTTAGTCGCTTCAGGATCATACGCTTGTATAATTGCACCATCTTTTCTCAAAAGTTCTATAATATCAATCGACGGAGCATCTCGCATATCATCAGTATTGGCCTTAAATGCAAGGCCTAATATACCTATCTTTTTTCCTTTAATTTCTCCTATTTTTTGTCTCATTTTTCTAACAATGTCACGCTTTGCCTGAGAGTTGACTTGTTCGGTTTCAGTAAGTAAACCAAAATCATAGTCATAATCTTTTGCAATCGTGATAAGTGCTCGCACATCTTTGGGAAAACAACTGCCGCCATATCCTGGACCTGGCGCTAAAAATTTATCACCAATACGCTTATCCATCCCAATTCCTTTCAAAACCTGTAATCCATCAGCACCCGTTAATTCAGAAAGTTTGGCAATAGCATTTGCGTATGAAATCTTTAGTGCAAGGAAGGAATTTGCTGCATATTTTATCAATTCCGCAGTATCAAAGTCAGTTGCGATAACAGGAGCTTGGATTTGTTTATGCAATTCGACAAGTAAATCTTGAGCTTTTTGACTTTCGGTGCCAATTACAATTCTGTCAGGATGTAATGTATCGGAGATAGCACTACCTTCACGCAAAAATTCAGGAATAGATGCGTAATCAAAATTTACGTCTTTTGGTTTTGCGTCATTTAAAATTTGTTGGACCCTTCGATTGGTTCCTGCAGGAACGGTACTTTTTGTTGCTACCACAGTGTAGTCTTTTAAGTTTTGCGCTATTTTTTCCGCAACACTTAAGACAGTTGAAAGATCAGCATCTCCGGTTTTGGTTGTGGGCGTACCTACGGCAATAAAGACAGCGTCTGATTCTTGAATTGCAGGAGTGTAGTCACGAGTAAACTTGAGTCTTCCTGCATCGAGATTTTTTTGCACCAACTCAGAAAGACCAGGCTCAAAAAAGGGAATAATTCCTTTTTTAAGATTTTCAATCTTCTCTTCTGTGTGGCCAATAACATAAACCGTATTCCCCAAATCAGCAAAAACAGCTGCTGTTACTAATCCTACATATCCATGTCCAATAAATGTAATTGTCATAAAATTAAATTGAGAATTGAAAGAGGAGATTTCTTATTTCTCAATCCTCATTTTTCACTTCCACTAATCCTTCTTCAAAGGTTCGCATCGTGATACCAAGTTGTTTTATTCTATCATTACTGATAGAAAGATTAAAGGGGCGTAGCGCTTTTCCTTTAAAGAATTCTTCCCGTGTTGTCTTAGTAATCAAACTTTTGTCGTAACCGAACTTTTCTGCCATCATAGTAAAAGCGTCATAAGGACTCAGACTCTGACTTCCCACAACATGATAAATACCTGTCGCGTTTTGCGCCGCAACTGCATCAATAGCATACGCTATATCATCAATAAATGTTGGCGTCATGATATGATCAGTAACTGCAGTAATTGGTTGATTGTTCGTAAGTCTTCCAATAATCGAATGGACAAAATCTTTTTTTATTAGAAATTCAGCAGCTCGAAAAGGATATGCGATTCTCAAAATTGCGTATGAAACTCCTGAATTCTTAACTACTTCTTCCCCTTTGTATTTTGTCATTGCGTACCAATTCATAGGATTGGGTGTATCATCTTCTGTATATTTATATGGAGGCTCTTTTGTCCCGTCAAAAACAAAATCCGTTGAGATATAGAGTATCTTTTTATTGGAAGCTATGCATGCATCAACGACATTTTGTGTGCCTCCCACATTGATACGATATGCAGATCCATCCTCGCCCAATGCTTTATCCATTTCGCACCCTTCAACATCCGCTTTTGCGGCAAGATGTAACACCATTTCATGTTCTGTATCGTTTTTTATAATGTCCAAACTTTTTGGATCTGTGATATCAACACCTGTTGTGAGACTCAGATCATCAATTGTGTGTTTGTCTTTTAATAATTCTGCAATTCGCGAACCAACAAGCCCAGATCCGCCGATGGTAAATAATTTCATAATTTTCCCTCTTTTTTTAGTTTATCAAACAACAACAATGCAGCAATCTGATAAGAGATTGTCATTTCTCCTTTCTCGATCTTTTCTAAAATTTTTTCAATCGGCGCTTTCATTATTTCTATTTCTTCGTCAGAATCAAGATTCTGTTCTCCCTTTTCCAAATCTGTTGCTGCAAAAATATGTATCTTATTATGAATGTTTGCTGATAAATTCCAAACGTGTAGTTTCTTCCATTTATTTGCTGTTAATCCTGCTTCTTCAAGCAATTCGCGTTTAGCTGCTTCCAAAGGATCCTCGCCTGTTTCCATATTACCTGCCACTAACTCAAGGACTACCTTCTCTAATGCACTCCGAAACTGCGACTCGATATAAACTTCATTATTATCTGTATAAGGAATTATTACAACTGTAGGATTTTTTTCAATAAAATCTTTAGTAAATGTTTTTCCGTTATTTTCAATAACCTTTTGGACTATCTTAAAATATTTTGAGGTAAAAACGGTTTTTGTGGAAAGGGTTTTCATCAGTAAAGGACTAAAATATGTAAACTTACAATTGCTCGGTGTCGCCGCCTAAATTGTTTTTGAGAATATCTTGATAATCTTCAGCTTTTATTTTTTCCCACCAACTTCTGTTCTCTTCATACCAACGAATTGTATGTCCAAGCCATTCGTCAATACCGTGCAACGGTTCCCAACCTAATTCCTTATGAATTTTTGACCAGTCAACATCGTATTTGCGGTCATTTCCTTGGCGATCCTTAACAAATTTAATATCATTATCTGATTTTCCCATAATTTTAAGAATCCGTTTAATAACTTCTAAATTGGAAATTCCCTTATTCATCCCTCCGACCAAATATGTCTCGCCAATGACTCCTTTTTTAAGAATTACCTCAATTGCTCTGACATGATCCTCAACATATAACCAATCACGAACATTTTTTCCATCACCATGAATCGGGATCTTCTTTCCTTCCAATAAGTTTGTGATTGCAATCGGAATTAATTTTTCAGGATACATTGCGGGACCATAGTTGTTGGTGCAATTACTAATTGTTATCGGCAATCCATATGTATGACGATACGCTCTGACCAAATGATCAGATCCTGCTTTGGTTGCAGAATAAGGACTTGATGGATCATATTTTGTTTCTTCTGTAAATTGAGTTGGATCATCTAAATCAATACTTCCAAAAACTTCATCGGTTGAAACATGATGAAATCGTTGTATTTTGTGCTTTTTCGCAGACTCAAGAAGCGTATATGTTCCGACAACATTGGTATGAATAAAAGGCAACGGATCCATGATTGAGCGATCAACATGAGTCTCAGCTGCAAAATGAACAACAGTATCGACACCTTTCATTACCTTATCGACTGCTTCGGAGTTACAAATATCTGCACATTCAAAAGAATAGTTGGGATTATCCTGTACACCTTCAAGGTTTACAATATTTGCGGCATACGTAAGCTTATCGATGTTGATAATTTTATCTTCAGGATGTTGCCGCATCCAGTAGAGAATAAAGTGGGAGCCGATAAATCCTGCTCCTCCAGTGACGAGCAATTTCATAATAAGATCAGTTTATCTTACCGCAAGCAAATTTCTTTGTCAATCAAGACGAAACTTGGTATAATTTCGATATGGATAATACATATAAATTGGCTCTTGAACCAAACAGTCCTGATTGGCCAAAAATGGTAACAACCACGGACATTCCTGGCCTTCTTATTTATGAACGGGAAACTTTTAGTGACAATCGAGGTTTTTTCAGAGAAGCAATGGAAGTGCGAGATTTGGAAAAAGTATTGGGCAAACAGATATTAATAACTCAATGGAACCATTCGCAATCTCATCCAGATGTAATTCGGGGCTTTCATTCAGAACCATGGGAAAAAATGATTTATGTTGTCAAAGGAGAAGTCATGGCAGTTCTCGTAGATTTACGGACTGACTCACCTGCTTTTGGAAAAGCAATAAAAATTACTCTTGGAGAAAATGAGCGCAAAACACTTTATTTACCAAAAGGTATAGGAAATTCATTCGCCAACGTTGGAACAACTGATGTTGAATATCTCTATATGATTACAGGCTATTTTGAAGGTGCTCCTACTCCTGCTGTTTCATGGGAAGATCCGATGCTTACTCGACAATTTGGTGGCTGGCCAATAGAAAATCCTGTCGTAAGCGACAAAGACAGAAGTTATCCGACACTGAATGAAAAATTTGGTAATGAAGTAGATTTCTCCAAATTCCCCTGGTTGAATGAATAAAACTAAACAGCAATCTTAAGAAACTTTTATTCCTGCAAGTGTCTTCTTCTCCAAATAATCAATTCCTGTAAACATAATCCATTTAACAATTGCTGGGTACTTCTTTTCATGATTTTTTGTGTAAAAGATTCTCATCGCATCAAATCGAGCTTTTTGAAGCATGCGTTTAACTTTTACATTAGCAATTGTAATATTTGCAGTCTTTTTCTTAATTCCCGATGCGGCGCCGCCGATATGCATAATGCTTACCTCACCAATGTAGTAAATTTTATATCCCAATTTTCTAATGTCATAACTAAATTGCAAATCCTCGCCATAGAAAAAATAATCCTCATCCCACCAACCAATTTTCTCACCCACAAAACGAGGCATTAACATAAAAGCTCCTTCGACTGCATCGACTTCGTGATTGGTATTCAAATCCTTCCATCCTTGTGTATATCCTGCAAACCAGAGGCTCTTTGGAAAAAGTCTTTGCAGTCCTATAAAATAACAAAATGAATTCCATGGGGTAGGAAAACCACGATGACAATTAAAATCCAACGCGCCGTCTTTATTGATAAGCTTACACGATGATGCCCCAACAGTGGGATGTGCATCCATAAATTCAAGCATATACGTTAGCGTTCTAGGATAGACGATTGTGTCGGGATTGAGAAAAAGTATGTATCGGCCTATTGCATAAGGAACCCCTTTATTGTTGCCTGCGGAAAATCCTATATTTCCACCATTATCAACAACATGCAATGTCTTAATTCTGCTCTTTTTTTTATACTCTTTAAACGCTTGAAGAGATCCATCAGTTGAAGAATTGTCAGCAACAATAATTTCATACTTCCCCTCTGATACTTCGTTCATATAATTTCTCTCAATAGATTCGATAGCATCGAGAGTAATTTGTTTAGTGTTATATGAAAGGATAATAATTGATACTTCTACGTCTGCCATATGTCTCTTCTTTGTATTATAACGATAATCCGCACCTATTAACAACTCTTCTCAACATCACTTTGTTTTTTTAATAATTAATTCTATAATAGACACTACTCTATGAAAAAAGTTTCAGTTGTCACAGTAAATTATAATACCGCACCAGACACAATCGATTTTCTCAAATCTCTACAACACGTAAAAAAACCTGATATCTCACTTGATACTATTATTGTAGATAACGGCTCAAAGGATGTTTTCAAACTTCCAGAAAATTTAAAAGAAAATACTACACTTATCCGATCCGCAATCAATACAGGATTTTCAGGTGGGTACAATATCGGCATTAGAGAGGCGATGAAACGCGAATCAGACTTTATCCTCATCGTTAATAATGACACAATCGTTGATCCAGATATGCTAAAAAATCTTCTTGACGTTCTTGAAAGCAAAGCCAAAATTGGTGTCACAGCACCCAAAATTTATTTTGCCAAAGGACATGAATTTCATAAAGATAAATACAAAAAAGAAGATCTTGGAAAAGTTTTTTGGTTCGCCGGCGGGCACACAGATTGGAACAATGTCATGAGCATCCATCGAGGGATTGACGAGGTCGATCATGGACAGTATGACACCACCGAACAGATAGACTTTGCAACGGGTTGCTGCATGATGTTTAAAAGAGAAGTATTAGAAAAAGTTGGATTATTGGATGAGAGATATTTCCTTTATTATGAAGATGCAAATCTTAACGAAAGAATCACGCGAGCAGGATACAAAATTTATTACGTCCCCACTGCAGTTCTGACTCATGTAAATGCAGCATCAACAGGCGGCGCAGGAAATGTACTTCATGATTATTTTATGACAAGAAATAAAATGCTTTTCGGGATGAGCTATGCTCCTCTTAGAACCAAAGTCGCACTAATAAGAGAAAGTTTTAGACTATTACGAACTGGCAGACCATTTCAAAAACTTGGGATAAAAGATTATTACCTCAGAAGATTTAGCAAAGGAACATTTTTCGAAAAAAGAGCGCAAATGGAATCATAATAAATAGCGCGGGGAGGATATGAAATTTTTTTCGTTTTCAATTTGAACTCCTCTTTTATTTCTTAATTAGGATCGTGTGAACTGAAAATAAAAAAATTTTATATCCGACCTAAGCACTCTAATTTAATCCAATGCCTTTTCGTATGTGTCAATCAAATATTCATTCTTCGTCGCTTTTCCGGCAGCGACAAGGCTTCGTGCTTTTGATTGCATAAGAAATTTCAGTATATGAAATTCCAACGGTGACCTATGTTTTTTGTAAAAATATAACAGAGTTTTATAAATACTTACAATCGCGAACGTCTTATTTGTACTCGCGTGATCTTTATGCAATACCATAATATCAGGATAAAAATATGTGTCCATTCCTGCTAGACGTGCGCGATAACAAAGTTCCATGTCTTCTGTATACATAAAAATGTTCTCATCAAATCCTTTCAATTTGTCATATGCATCTCGCCTTATCATGAGAAGTCCACCCTTAACCCAATCAACTTTTTCAATTTTTTTTGGACTTCTATCCAAGAGCCCATATCTCTGTCCTCCTATCAATAATAAAAATGCATACCAAAGAGTATAAAATTTTCCGGTTGAGGCTTGAAGTGATCCGTCAAAATTTCGAAGTTGTCCACCCAAAATAGCAATTTCTGGATGCTCTTCACAATATTTTTCCATATTCATCAAACCTTTGTCTTTCACAACAGTATCGTTGTTGAGAAATAAAACAAAATCACCTTTTGAATTTTTTGCCCCCAAATTACATCCTGCTCCAAACCCAGCATTGCTTGAATTAGCAATCACATGCATATTTGCGAATTTTTTCTTTTTTATTTCATCATTCATCACATCGACAGAATCATCCTGCGAATCATTGTCAACAATAATGACTTCAATTTCGTTATTTTCAAACTCAGCAGCATACAGTTCATACAACGAATTAATACACGCAATTGTAAGTTCTTTCTTTTTATAATTTAATGTAACAACAGAAATAAGCATAAAAATTATTCTTTAAATTCCTTCAAGATAGCATCATCAGTTCTCGTAAAAAGTTTTTTTGCGCGATATCGTGAATTTTCAACACGATTTAGTTGCGTTAACGCAAGCAAAAACCCTTGGAAAAATAACCAATCTTTTCGCATCAATGCAGTTACCAAATGATATGGCAACCAAATGATATGCGAGAAAAGTAGCTTTCCGTCTGTAACATTTTTCCAAACAAAAAAAAATTGATTACGATAGACAATTTTACCTACAAATTTAGGTTTAAATTTTGTCTTAATTGATCCTTCTTCGTGTTCATGGATAACAACACTTTTTTTCTCAAAAACCAGCCGATATCCTGATTTAACCGCACGATATGAAAGGTCAATATCCTCCCAGTAAAACGGATTAAATAGAACATCAAGTCCACCAATTTTATCCCAAATGCGCTTCCTGAATGCACTGCTTCCTCCGCTGACCCAAAACGTGTTTGACTCGTCAAGATTCCCCGCTTTATGGAAAAGAAATCCGCGATGCCAATATCCTTTGCCACGTCCGCGAAGAACTGTTTTGCCTTCTTCAATACTTTCATCCATACACCCAACTGCAAACACTTTCAGATCTGAGAAATGTGAGAGCAGTGGTTCAAGAAAGTTTTTGTGAGGACGCACATCGGAATTAAGAAGAACGAGAATATCACCGGTTGAGAGAGCAACTCCACGATTTACATTTTTTGAAAATCCTGATTCATCTTTTTTAGAGTTATCGATCGTTTTTCCGACAATACCCGTTCCATGCAAAGAAGAGATAAGCGATGCAATAACATCTTTGGATTTGTCTGTTGAAGGGTCATTAGGGATGATTATCTCGACTTTTCCTTTTTTATATTCCTTCGCAGCTGCAAGAACATGTGGAAGATTTTTTGGTAATATTTTTTCGCCATTATAATTTGGAATAATAATACTAATATTCATAAAAAAATCGATTCTAAACTTTCACCTCAAGCTCCAAATAAAAATAGCGACAGAACTACACCCAATATTACAATTAAAATATATTCAATAACAATTCGCGAATTGAGTTGGTGCTGAATATAATGATGCACCATTGCCCACATAAAGTAGATAAAACCGATCATAACAATAACAAGCGCCTGCAAATTACTATTGCCCCGAGTCAATAAAACGAGAAAAAGTCCTCCCCCAAAAATGATCAGATACGTAAGATAATGCCAAAAATGTTTGCGTATATTTTTTATCATAATACAAGTCCTCTGCCGACTATGATACCTGTAAGAAGAATAAAGAGCAAGAAGAGCATATGATCAACATTGTGTGAGAACAACCTAACGATTTGTTTTCTCTCAACAACAATTGCATCAATTGCTAATACTATGAGAAAGAATCCAAGAATTGCAAAGGAGATATTACGCTTGAGCGAATTTGAATCGACAAGAGGGGCTGCTGGAGGCGCCTTTTCAGCCTCGAGTGCAGAGGGTTGGCCAATTTTTATACTTCCAATAACTCGTGCAGATGGGGTTGCAGCCGAAGCAAATGCCTCTACTGGGATAGGTGTTGGGGAAGCCGTCCCAGAAACGGGAACAGTATTTGCAACAGTCCCATTTGAGTTATATGGACTGCCAAATTCCTGAACCACAAGTGTTGTTGATGTTCCTGTTAATGTTCCATCTTGAATGGCAAAACCGATATCAGTGTAATTCGGAGAGAGCATATTTGCCCTGTGCTCTGGACTATTCATCCAAGCTGTTATAACATCAGAACTTGAGTCAAATCCTCGTGCCAAATTTTCCCCCGCATATAAATAACTATACCCAGAATCCCGAATCCACACCCAAGGCGTCGTCCCATCAGGTGAGACATGTGCCCAATAATTTTTGGTGAACATATCCTTTGCTTTCAGCTGAGCTGCATGTGTGAGCTCCGGGTTCATATTTAATGGTGCAAGACCGTTTGATTCACGTTGAAGATTTGTATATTTCAACAGATCCGACACGGTTATTGATGTAGCATCCCCCAACACAGCCGGATATGCTCGATGGGTTCCTTGAATAACGATAAGCCCAGCAAAAAGAAATGTGATAATAAGAAGCAAGCTGTCATGATGCAGCACACGAGAACGATGATTATTGGATTCATGGGGAACCAAAAAATGCCGCAGAAATCTCTTCATTTCTCAAGTATAGCACCCCAAAAAGTAAAGAGTAAACAAATATTTTTGACAAACGATTATATTGATGTTATAAGATATTCTATTATGGGAGTAAAAGAATATGCTGGTTGGGCAGTTAAAAACCCTCTGAGAATTATGGTAACCGCAGGAGTTGTAGGTGTAGGTGGATACATTGCCGGCGTTGAAAATCATGGTTCTGCCCCTACTGATATCGTTCCTTGTGTAGTATCCCCGAGTGGAGCACGTGCAGAGTGTCCAGATGGAACTAAGGTACATTTAGGAAAAAGAACTATAACAATTGTTGATTTAGGACAGAAGAAAACTGTGAGACGCAATCCAGAAGGAGATGCCGTGTCTACATTACCTTATAATACACTTCTGGTTGAGGGGAAGGACCGAGCAACACGAATATACGAAATTAACCTTCCCAAATAATTTGGATTTAATAAACCGCTTCTTCGAATTTTCCCACTTTTTTACCATTCACAGGAACGTTGAGCAGTAATCCCAGGGTATTTGCAATACTTAGTCCAACTCGAATCCCAGTAAATGAACCGGGACCTGGATTTACTTCTATTTCTGTAATCTGTTCTAAACGTAGGTCGTTCTCCTCCAACAATTTCTCAATCATCGGGAGCACAACTTGTGTCTTTCGCGTATCAAGAGGTTGCTTCCTCACAATTTTCTTGCCATCAATGTGCAACTCAACACTCATTTCTTTATTGTTTGTTGTATCAATATGTATTACTTTTTTCATAATTTTAAACTTGTATGTCTATCTCTCCTTGTCGTAAAATCTTCCAAGGATTTTGCGTCGTATCAACGACAGTCGATGCTTTTTTGGTATGACACACACCGTGTACAACAAGATCAACCTGCTTTACCAACTCTTGATTCAAATCTTCAAACATATACGGTGTCTGTTCCCCATGAAAATTTGCAGAGGGGCCCAATAATGGTACGCCTAGACCATGTATCAACACCATAGTCGTCAAATGATCAGGAACTCGGATACCCAATGTATCTGTTCCGCCTCGTACTAAATTTGGAATCTTTTCAGTTCTGCTTTTCAGAATGATTGTCAGAGCGCCCGGCCAATATGGCTTGATTAATTTTTTAATAACATCCTCGGGGACAGGTTTGAGATACTCTTCTGCCATATGCAAACTTGAAATCAAAACAGGCGTTGCCTGCGTCTCAGGTCGCTTGCGGATTGTAAACAAACGTTTCACGGCATCTTCATCATCAATACGACACCCAATTCCAAAAGCCGTATCTGTAGGAAAAATAACAATCCCCCCATCTTTCAAAATCTGCACTGCTTTTGCCATATCATCCATCCAAACATTTTATCATACCTATAAAAGTTTTCTTGACTTTCAAACCTCACACCTTTATTCTAGATATAGCAATTCCATGGAACCAGCACAAGAATCAGCATCATCATACTATAATAAATACCGCAAACGCTCCTTTTTTCTTTCCCGTATTACCGTTCTGACTTCAATGCTTGTTCTGATCATCACTTTGGGCATTAATATTTCACTTCTAACCTCAAACTCCAAGAATACTGTCACATCTCATGCAGATACTCAATCAGATCCCACCAAGCTTCTGCCGACACTGCCAGCAGGATGTGATTATCAACAAACCAAAAAAGGCTTAACAGTCGTTTGTCCAACACCCACACCGACTGCTGGACCTACTGTTCCTATCAATGTCGAACTTCCACAACTGCCTCCCCAATGCACTCTTACCACTACTTCCACTGGTAGTGAAGTTCATTGCACAGCAAATGTACTGATCCACACAGTTCCCGTCACACTTCCGCCAACTTGCACTGTAACAAATCAGATTAACACAGTAACATGTACAGTTAATAATCAAATCGTTCCCGTGGTGCTTCCTTCACTTCCAGGGGGATGTTCATATGAACTACTTGCGAAGAAATATTATGTAGCATGTAAATCGGAGTAATTAAATTAGTCGATCCGTATTTTTCTTCTGTCATCTTCCAGATATTCGAATATGAGGTCGATTCGCTTTTCCGGCAATATATTTTCAATTTTATCCGGCCACTCAATAGCAATGACATTTTCCCGATTTCCCATAAGATCTTTCAAACCCAAATCAACAGCCTGTTCACCATTTTCAATCCGATAAAGATCCAAATGGTATAAATTTCTAATACCTAGTCCCTCGTCCCTATTCCCAACATTATATGTTCTCATAATAATAAAGGTAGGTGAAATAATATTTCCTGTTATCCCTAGACCCTTTGCCAAACCTTGCATAAATGTAGTTTTACCGGATCCCAAATCACCGTAAAGTGCTAATACTTCTCCACCTTTTAATGTCTTGGCAAAAGTAAAACCAAGTTGTTGAGTTTGTTTGAAATTGGTAGTTATTACTTCTTGCATCTTATGAATCACGCCCAAAAAACCACAGTTCACGCTTTTTTAAGTACATCAGTATACCACAAGAAAGAAGCAGCACTCCGCCAATACTTACCGCAATTATTTGTGGTAGAGAACTTGATATACCTTTT
>JBEPUU010000013.1:0-13590 GCA_041691355.1 bacterium
CCCAAGCTCTACTATGGGTTGCATATATCCAGTAATTGTGATATAAAGTAATTGCGTGGTATGAGTAGTGAGCTAGTAACAAGACTTCCTCGTGGAGCTGAAAAATCTAAGAATTTGCCTATTGTAACTGAAGTAATTCGATTAACTCCCCGTTTTGTCACAGGTCCGGAACATGCTACCAGAAAAAAACCTACTGACGGTCCATTAGGTGCTTTTTTGCGTCACAGAAATGAGTTAGTTGCTCCAAAAGGAAACGAAGCTATATATAGTGCTACAGGTACTGCTGTTTATAAAAGAGGTATACTACATAGGGATATCGGAATACTAGACAGAGGAGTTATGACTGGCACAGGAAAGGCTCCTAGAAAACAGACACGAGGTATGATATCACCACGTGCTTTAGCTGCGTTTGTACTGAGATCAGAAAAAACGTGGGTAGTAGCTGACGTTTCAGACCATTTAGGCCCTCAAAAAGAACCTCCAAAAAGGATAAAACTAGAACCTAAAGAGGTATATGCAAAAGCTGCATGATATCTTCTTACCCCTTATGTTGTAGTTTGAGGGTCTTGTGAAATATTTGCTTCTTTAGAAATAAGATCAATATAACAATAAACTGCATTGTCTTTGACTTTGATGATGCCATTACTAAACGGGATCTCCTGCTTTTGGCCGTCTAATTTTCTCAGGATCAATGGACTGGTAATAAGGGAAATAAAATTTGCATGTTCCGGCAAAACATCAAAAACCCCGGTATCATTTCGTGAGGTTACCGATTTAACTTCATCATTAAAAAGTAATTGTGTTCTATTACGCACTCTCAGATGAATTTTCTCAGCAGATACGCTAGGCATTTCTACAGCCGCTTGAATTGGTTGTTGTGTTTGTGTATTTGCCATGGTTAGGTATTAGATTGAAAGACTAGTTTTATATTTTTTCTAGTCCCTAGTGCTTTATCCCTATGTTGTTGCTTCTTTCGCCTCACCAATGAACATAAATTTATCTTCAGTCAATTTATCATAAACGCCGTTCATGATATCTCCCGCATCTTTGATTGTTGTCTCAAGAGGCACAAATTTACCACTTCTTCCAGTTTGTTTTTCGACAGTAAAGAAACTCTGTGTGAAGTATGCTCTGAGCATTTTTGCACGTCTATATAACACTTGGTCTTCATTATTCAATTCTGCCTCACCAATCAACGAGACAATTCGCTCTAGTGAAACAGCTTTTTTCAAGACACTTTGTGCATGAAGTGCTGTCTTGTAGTGATCAACACTTACGAATTCCGGCGCAAGAGCAGAAGATGTTGAGGCAATAAAATCAATAGCCGGAAGACGTCCTTCTTGATAAATATTTCGAGAGAGAATAATTGTTGAATCAAGATAGGGAAGTATTGACTGCACTCCTTGATCTAGAATATCGTCGTTTGGGATATAAATTGCTTCAATACTTGTGATTGTGTTGCTATTTGTTGATGCGAGTCTTTCATGAAAAGATGCCATTTCTGAGGCAAGTGTTGCCTGATAACTATCTTCTGAAGGAATAGAATTCATAAGAAGGGAGAGTTCATTCCCTGCTTGAGCGAGACGAAAGACATTGTCGGCAAAGAACAAAACATCCTTTTTCATTACATCACGGAAATACTCAGCAAGTGTGATTGCTGTAGCTCCACTTAAGAAACGAAGTGCAGGATTTTCACCCATGTGGCCAAATACAAGACTCGCATAGGGAAGAACTCCTCCTGCTGCTAGGGATTCTACCAATTCTTGTCCCTCCCGCGTACGTTCTCCGATACCTGCAAAGACTGATAAGTTACTGAACCTTCGCTCTGGCTACCTGGAGACAATTGGATAATATTGTGAATGATTTCTGTCAGAAGAATTGTCTTTCCTACACCGGCTCCACCGAAGAGTCCAATTTTTCCGCCTTTTAGGATCGGACAAAAGAGGTCAATACCTTTGATGCCCGTCACAAGAATTTCTTTTGGAATATTGATATCTGAGTAGGTGGGAGCGTCACGATAAATTGGCCAGTAGTCTTTTGTTTGGATCTGTGGTCCTTTATCACGTGGATTTCCAAACAGATCAAGCACGCGCCCTAACACCTCACGTCCTACAGGTATCGTCACAGGCTTTAGGGTATTGATAACACCTGTACCACGTGAGATAGACGACCCTTCAGTCAGCAACAGACAATAATAGCTATCAGGGCCTGCTGAAGTATATACTTCCATTTTGACGAGAGGATTGTTTTCCAAAATCAGCACGTCATGAACAGTCGGTTTTTCTCCCGAGAAGGAGACTTCAACGACTTGTCCTTTAACTGCGATAACTTTTCCTGTAATTAAGCTCATATGTATTTTCTCTTATTTATTCCATAACGATATTCCTGTTAGTGCTTCTGTTTGTTTTTTATTCATTATTCTATGTACTGCAAATCGCTTTTCCAAATTACTTATCTTTAGTTGTAAATCAATGTTCTCACGTGCCATATCAAGTGTTGTGATACGTGATGCGTATCGTGCGAGTTCTGATTCGGTGACAGTCTGCTGAATAATGCCAGCAAAAATTTCAGATTCAAAAAATGCAATTATCTTCTCAAGTGATGGCTCAAAAAGATAATGGGCAATTGGCATAGGAGAGCCTGCTCCTACCTTTGTGCTATCTTGCCCTGACACATCAAGTACTGTTGTCGTTTGTAGTGCCATTGTCTCAAAACGCGCGTAGTAAATAATGACATTTGAGTATCCATTCAAATCCTCTGTGACTTTTTTCAGTGAGCCTTCGATTGCTTTTCCTTCAGCAATCGGATAAAACAAAAATTGTCTGTCAGGAAAATTATTAGTGAATAATTTTTTGCCAAATTCACCGATAATAACAGGCATAGCATCTGGATGTAGATCAAGGTAGGCGACAAATTCATGGTATGTTCTCTCAAGAATTTTACTAAAGAGCCCTGAATTGGCCGAGAGATAGACGCAAGCGAGTTTGCCGTTGCCTTTTTTAAGAGAAACATTTGATGAACTATCTTTGGTCTCGAGCTTTTTACCTTTTTTTTCTTCCATCAATTGGAGAATTTGATTTTTATACGAGACCGAAACTTCCCGATAAATCTCTGTCAGTTCGTCATTCAAGTCACGACTCAACAGCACTTTATTGCGGATACTTCTCATTTTCATACTCGCGATTTCTTCCGACGCGCCAACGATATCTTTGATACCGCCTAAGTCTTCCATCTGTGTAACAATTGATTTTAGATAGTTCATATATTTGTCATAGTTACTTGCTGTAATCCAAACGAGCTTAAAATCTTATCTTGCTGCTTTCTTACCTGCAGAAGTAATTCATTAAGGGATTTTACACTTCCAACCAACTCTTTAACCAATGATTGTGCCCCAATACTATTTTTATATGTTTGATTGATAACTGCAATATCTTTTTCCATTTTTAATAGATCCTGCCAGTAATCTATCCACAGCAAGCAAAAGACCACAATCTGTAAATCAAGGCTTTTGACTTCGTTTGCGCCTTGAGTGAAAAATGTTGAGATTCTCTCAGCAACTGCGAGGGTGCGTTTGATGTCTGCACCTGCTTCTGCTGAGAAGTGGCTGAAGCTTTCTAATTTGCGATGAAGCGTTAAGAAGCTAATAAGCTCACGATTAAGACTTAGACGAAGCGGGGATTGCGTCTGACGACCAACACGACTTACGGAAATAAACGGATTAATCGCCGGTCGGTTGCCTTTGGTAAACATATCAACATCAAAATAAATATGACCATCTGTCATTGACATAAGATTGGTCTGGATAAACCCTGCTATGTCACCTTCTACTGATTCAACAACAGGAAGACAGGTGATTGCGTGTTCTGTGCCGTTGGCGAGAACAAAATTTCCTGCACGTTCAAGAAGTCGAGCATGTGCATAAAAGATATCGGCAGGGTAGGCGTTTCGTCCGGGGAATCGTTTGCCGATAAGCATGATTTCACGGTAGAATTTCGCATGAGTAAATAAATCATCCATAACAACAAGAACGTCATGTCCTTCATCGCGGAAATACTCTGCAAGCGTCATAGCAGCATAGGGGGTCAGGTAGATTACACCGGCTGGATCTTCAGAACTGGTTGCGATAATAACAGTATTGTCTTCAATTCCTGCTGCATGAAAAAATGCTTCGACTTTTTTGATGTCAGTCTTTTTCTTTCCAATACCTGCATAGATACAGATTGTTCCAAGACTTGCTTGTTTGAGTATGGTTTGATAGAGAAAACTTGTCTTTCCCGTTTTACGATCTCCAATCACTAATTCACGCTGGCCTTTGCCAAGTGGTATGAGCATATCGACCAAGGTAATGCCTGTTTCAAAAGATTGTTCAATACGTGCGCGGGTATTAATACCTGTTGGACTAATATCAATTGGTCGGGAAGTCTTGGGTTCTTCAATGGGCTTACTTGTATTGAGCGGGTGACCGAACGGATCGATTGTTTTTCCTAAGAGTTCAAATCCGACAGGTATTTCCTGTTTGAGTCCTGTCCGTGTGACTCGCATGCCGGCTTTGACAGAGTATTTTGAAAAGAGAAGAATTTCAACTTGGTCACGCGAGAGAGAAAGAACGGTTCCTAGTTCTCCTCCTTCAAATATGAGAATCTCCTGTAGTGTAGCGTTTGGAAGTCCACTAGCATATACTATAGACTGATTACACGCTTCTACAAATCCGATTTCTTCTGATTGAGTGAGGTATTGTTGAAAGTTTTTCATTTGAGCAGTTCCATAATCTCATCTCGTTGAATCTGGTATCTATTGATGAGATTTTTCCGAACAGAATAATCTTTGTATATTCCACCTGCAATAACCTGAGCACCGCCGACAATAGATCTATCAAATTGTAAATCGAGAAGTGCTGACTGATTCGTATTGGTTTTGATCCAGTCTGAGAACAGAGAAACTGTTGCATCATCAGGCTGAAACGCAATTGTCAGCTTTACACTTTTGCACGAACGGAGTTTGTCCAGGAGTTCATTAACTTGGCGTTTGATGAGGATTTTGCCTTCTGCAGTCGGTGATTGTTTGGTAAGCGAGTTGATAAGCATGTCTGCGATTTCTTTGGGAAGCTTTTGAAAAATTTGCTGCTGGGCGATGATGTCTGTAGGTCCAAAAGCTGTGCCTGAAAATTCTTCCAAAGAATGGATGACTTGAGTAACTTCCGTTGTTGTACGGAGTTTGACGATAATTTGATCAAAGAGGGCAGGGTTATTCATTATTGAAACACTTGTTCTTTCTTTGCTGTTTCAAGTGCGTCCATAACTAACTCTTTATGTTTGTCATATTCGATTCCTTCATTAAGTACCATCTCCGAAACTCTGTAGAGAATTTTATAAATATCTTCATCGATTTTTTGATATTTCTGTGTTTTGTATTCATCAAGATCTTTTTCAAGAGCAAGATATTCTTCATCGATTTTTTCTTTAACGACTTTTTCTGAATTGATGGTTTCTTTTTCCAACACGTCTCTGAATTCTTTAAAATCGGCAAGAACATCAGATTCGATATCTTTTGTCATACTTTTTAGTGTATTGATGTCTTCTTCTTGGATTTGAGTAATCAAGTTCTGGTAGGCGAGTTTCATATCTTCGGAGGCTTTTGTAAAAATAGTTGCTTGTTGTTTCTCGAGATCAGAGAGTTTGTCTCTGAGAATTTGGCTTGAATTATCTTCGTATGTTTTACTACTTGCTAGAATTTCTGAAGCTTTCTTATTGGCTTGATCCATAATTTCTTGTGCTTGCTCGTGCGCTTTTTCAAGGAGTCTGATTGGTTTTTCGGAGAGTTGTTCTTGTAAATGTGCGTTTGCTTTTTCGGTTTCGTGAAGCAATTGTGCATTCTTTGTGAAGGCTCGTGCAAGAAAGAACAGTACAACCGCAAGGGTTGTTATTGCAATGGTCAGAAAGATAAGTGCTATTGGATCGATAATCATAATAGTTATTCTATAGTACTAGAATCAGGTACGAGATCGCAACACCAAAGAACATAATTGAGACTGTGATGATTGTGTTGATAAGAACACTAAACAAAATTGCTTGCTTTGCGAGGGGATTTCTTCCTATTGCTTCAACTCCTCGATTGGAAGCGCGAGCAAAGAATCTGAAGCCGAAAAAGAACGAAGAGAGGGTTATAAGTCCGGCCACAAAATATCTGATGACACCAAGGGGTGAGTTGGCTGCGTCGCTTAATCCTAAAGTAAAAGCGCTAAAGATATTATGGGTGATGTTGCTGGTCAATTGAGCAAAATGTGGTTGAAGTGTCACAAGGATAAGCCTCACTTTTTTGGGATCATTACTTGAATAATCTTGCACTGCTTGTCCCAGAACATATCCATTATCTGTTGCTTTCTCACCAACGCCTGGGATTTTTGATGAGGTAATAAAATCACCTGTGGCTATGTTGCCGTTGGCACTTGAGACGCGCACCATAACTTGGCCTGAGCTTACGACAGGGACATCATTTTTTGATGTAGTGTTTTTAAGATATACTGCCGGCCTAACACTGACCACACCGAAGATCATGGGATCATATGGGGAAGTGGATGGTTTGTAGCCGTTTTTGGTTGTTGTGATGATTTCACCGTTGACTGCTTTGTCTTTTAATATAATACCTATGGCAGTACCATTGGTTGTGAGAACCTGAGCATAAGCAGGCAAAGTAACAAGAGTAAACAAGATGCAAATAATAAAGGCAGTTTTCTTCATAGGACTGGGGACTTGGGACTGGGGATTAGGACTAAAATTAAATATAACTAGTCCCTAGTCCCTAACACCTAGTACCTAATTCTATAGTACGCTGGAAGAAGAACGGAGTCAAGGCAAAGGTTCCTGCATTCTATGAGATGTATTCATATTCTATATCCTAGTATATCGAACTGATCTTCCTTTGCCTTGTTGGATAAGAAGTCCGAGCATGGTGAGTCGAGCTAAATCCCGTGATGAGGTAATCGCTGAGATATGGAAGATTTTTTGTATAGTTCGATTGGTTATGATAGCTTTTGGATCATCTAATAGTGTCATAATAACTTTCTGTCGTTCATTTAGTTTGCCGATTTTTTCTTCTTCAACTTTGTTCTGAGAGTGAAGAAGTGATTGATATGTGGTCTCCAATTGCATGGAGATAGTTTTGACAAAATATTCAAGCCAGCCTGTGACATTGGGTTTGTCAATCGCGGTTGTATAAAAACCTGTAAATAGTTTTTGGTCCTGATTCCATGCTTGTTCAAGAACTAAGAGATCCCGACAATCCATACCAGATTGATACAAAAAGAGATAGCTTGACATGGTTGAGAATAGTTCTGTGTGAATAGTTTCAGGAAGCAGTCGACGAATTTGTAATTTTGCCAATGCAGCTTGAATAAAAGGATTATCGGCACTTGCGTGAAGATATGTTACGATATCTTGTAGTTCTTGTTCAGGAATTTTTATCAGTGGATCGCTAGTTAGTGAGTATAGGTATAAAAGTGTATCGACAGTAATGACTTGGGAGGACAAGTTCCAATCTCTTTTGATATAGTCGAGAGATCGTTTGTACCTCAAAATACTATTTTGTACCTGATCTGTATAGGTATCTTTACTTTGCATTGCAAATACAATCTGATTGGCAATAACTGTCTTTATATTTTCAGGATGTGCATGTTCCTCAGTTAAGGCAAGGCCGAAATGTACCCTATCGACAGTAGCTTGAAATCTCAATCCAAGTTCTCTTTTTGGTGAAAGAGGGAAAAGAATGATTTGTTGACGTGCAGTTTCTAAACGCTCCAAATAGCGGAGTAAATAAGGTGTTATAGTATACGCAATTGGTGTCATAGGTTAGGGACTAAGGAATAGGTTTTAGGGATTAGAGTGTGGACTAGTTTGCATTTTCTAGTACCCAGTCCTTAGTGCCTTTTCCCTACCTCAGAGTTACTTTACCAAATAGATTTTTCATAGTCAAGTTTTCATAAGGAAGAGTTTGAGGCTAAAGTTACTTTTTAGATATGATTGCGATATGATTAAGCAGCCTTGACAAACGGTATTAATATATGTAGTAATTATATAGAGGGACAAAGTTGGACATATTTTCCCATTTTGACCACAAAAAATAAATTCGTTTCAGCTGCCCATGAATGACGAACTCTTAACAATACAACAAGCTGCCGTACTTTTAGGTGTTTCAACAAAAACGCTACGTCGTTGGGAAGCAAAAGGCCATCTTGCTCCACAGAGAACAATCGGTAATCAGCGAAGATATAGCAAAACTGAGCTCACAACGTTCTTCCAACAAGCAAACGGAAAAACGAAAATTCAAAACCTCCCCACGCCTGAGCCTAAAGCCACTCATGAATACGAAGAAGCTGTCCCAGCAGATTTTTCCGAAACAGAAAGTACATCGACTGAAAGTCCTATAGATGTTGATTCTGAATTGGTGCAAAAACACACTCGTCCTTTCAAAGGGATATTATTTGCCGGCGCAGTTTTTGCAGTTGCATTGTGTATAGGAATTATGAGTATGCTTGTCAATAGTCAGCAGGGTTTCCAAAATGGAATTGGATTCCTGGCAGGTGGGAAAAGTTCACATCAAATTGGTGGACAAAGCGTGCTCGCTGCTAGGGATGCTATCTCGGCATTTCAGCTAAACGTGAATGTGCCTAGTATTTTTGGAAAAGAAGTAAAGTTCTTAGATAACGTTTCTATTCAAAAAGCCTTGACTGTTAAAGGTCTCTCAACTCTCAACGGTGGAATCAAAACCAACAATGCGAACATAAACGCTGGAAAGGGTAAATTGACTGCATCAAACGTGGTCTATTCAGTAATTGCTGGCTCAAACATAACCATAAGTGGTGATAAGCAGAACCCAAAGATCTCAGCAAATCTCTCCTCAGGTGTTACATCGTTTGAAGGTGCGACAGGCGATGTAGTTTTGGCAAACGGGTCAGGAATTAGTCTGAACGGCCTCCAGATAAATAACACTGGCGTCTTATCTCTTCAAGGAACCACAGGCAATGTGTCATTAACTCCGGGTGGCGGGATAGGCATATCGGGAACAACAATCAGTAACACCGATGCTGGATCGGCCCAAAATATTTTCAAGACCTTCAGTATCGATGGGACAGACATAACAGCAGGAAGTAACAGTGACACTGTAAACTTCTCAGCAGGAAGCGGGATTACCTTAACAGGTGATCCAGGAAGTAAGACTGTAACGATCACGAGTACTGCGGCAAGTGGGGGACTTACAGGATTGACAACAAATGGAGTATTGTTTGCAACCAGTGCAACCACAGCAACTACCACTACACCCGGGATCAATGGAACAGTCCTTCATGGTGTAACAGGCGGAGCGCCAATTTTCTCAGCAGTTAATTTGACTGCCGATGTCGCTGGGATTTTGCCACTAGCAAATGGGGGATCAGGAGTCGCGACAACACCAACCAACGGCCAGATTCTGATAGGCAACGGTTCAGGTTATTCACTCGGAACAATAACGCAAGGCTCAGGAATAGGCGTTGCAAACGGTTCAGGAACAATTACTCTTTCCAATACGGGTGTTACTTCAAATCTAGCAGGAAGTGGTATCTCGCTTTCAGGTGGAACAGGCGCTGTTACTATAACCAATTCAGGGGTAACAAGTTTGACAGGAACTGCAAATCAAGTAAGCGTTTCAGGTAATACAGGTAATATTATACTTTCGCTTCCACAAGATATTGCCCAGACATCTACTCCAACTTTTTCAGCACTGAATTTGACCAGTAACACCAATGAGCTTACCTTAGGAACAGGAAATACAGGGATCATTTCTCTTGAAGCTTTGACAGCTCCACGGACATATACGTTACCAGATGCTTCGGGCGAAATTTGTTTAACGAGCGGGAATTGCTCGGGAAGTGGAGGGGCGCTAAGCGGGTCGGGAACGACGAACTTCATAGCGAAGTTTACAAGCGCCACGGGTCTAAGCGACTCGAGCATCTTCGATAACGGGAAGATCGGCATAGGCACAACCAGCCCAGGAGGGCTTTTTTCCGTTTCTGGGACATCGCCGGGCTTTGCTTTGGCTGTGCTCAATCAGACCGGTAGTGAGAATATCTTAACGGGTTCTGCATCAGGAACTACACGGTTTGTCTTTGATACAAGTGGCAACCTCAACATCATCGGAGGCGCATATCAAATTGGCGGCACAACCGTGTTGTCATCAACTGCGCTTGGAAGCACGGTAGTCGGTTCACAACTCACAAGTGTTGGTGCATTGAATGGAGGTTCAATCACATCAGGTTTTGGTTCAATTGATGTCGGGACTGATGCTATTTCAGGTGGAGATATCACTTCAGTCGGAACTACAGGATATACATCAACAGGAGTTGGGGCTGGATTGACCTTCTCAGGTATAAATAATCATATCATAAGCGCATCATCTGGGAAGCTTGAGTTTGGAGCAGCAACATTGACCGGTACCATCTCAGGGAACGGGCAAAATATCACAGGACTCGGGACAATTAACGGTTTGGCGATTACTGCAAACACCGGAACGATCACAAGTGGCACTTGGAACGGGACGGCAATCGGTGCTCTCTACGGCGGAACAGGAATTAACACATCAGGATCTACAGGTGTACCATACATCTCAGGTGGGATCTGGAGTGTTGATGCAAACTCACTTGCCCCAACGCATGGTGGTACCGGACAGACAGGATATGCAGTTGGTGATCTTCTCTATGCCAATACAACAACAACACTTGCAAAACGAGCGATTGGATCAAGTGGACAAGTCCTTACTGTTTCAGGTGGTGTCCCAACTTGGTCCAATGTTGGAGGAACAATTAACTTCTGGCAAGAGAATGCTGGAGCTCTTGAACCATTTGATATCACCGATGATCTATTACTTGGCGGGACAAGTACTTCATCGGCTAAATTTGCATTCATCAATAATGCAGGTGGTACACCTGTTGCAAGTGTTTCGGCGAACACTGCAAATAACGCAACCTATCTCACAGGAGACGGAACAGTGGCAACGACTGACAAGCAGACATTAACAATCGGTTCTGCATCGACAGGCAATCTTGATTTGTTTGGTTTTACTTCAGGAGTTGTTCATACCAATGCATCAGGAGTTCTGTCAACAGGATTAGTAGTGAATGGCGATCTTCAAAACAGTTCACTCACTATCAATACGGGAACCGGATTATCAGGAGGCGGAGCAGTATCACTTGGGGGCACTCTCAATCTCGCAAATACCGGTGTTACATCAGCTATTGCAGGGACTGGAATAGGAGTTTCAGGTGCAACAGGAGCTGTGACTATTAGTAATACTGGTGTTACTTCATTAACAGGCACAACAAATCAGGTCAATGTTTCAGGATCAACAGGTTCAATCACCTTATCACTGCCACAAAATATCGACAGCGGGGCAAGTCCAACGTTTACAGGGTTAACATTAAGCGGCTTAGGCGCAGGGATAGCACACATATCATCAGGTGGAGTATTTTCGTCGAGCTTGGTAAGCCTGACGTCTGATGTTACAGGTATTCTTCCCCTGGCAAATGGCGGTACCAATGCCAACTTAACTGCAGACAACGGAGGAGTTGTGTATTCAACAGCAGCAGGTATGGCAATTCTTGCACACAATGCTAACTCAGGGCTTGCACTCGTCTCAGGGGGAGCGGGAGCACCGAGTTGGTTTGCGCCTACTCAAGGATCACTCATTTTTGCGGGAGCAAACGGTGCACTGACACAAAGCAATTCTCAGCTCTTCTTTGATAACACAAAAAGCTTACTTGGTGTTGGAACAGCAGTTCCAGTTAGTAAATTAGATGTTGAAGGATTGGTTGCCGGAAAAGCCCTGAGCATTTTCAATTACACGGGAACAGATCAGAATATATTGGTTGCTTCAAAATCAGGTACGGAAGAATTTGCAATAAACAATAATGGAAGTATTCAATTGACTGGAGGCTCAAGTTTCCTTCAGACATTGACATCAAACGCAGCAGCAGCAAAAACCTACAACCTTCCTGACTTTGCAGGATCCAGTGCAGATATTTGTCTGACCTCAGGTAACTGTGCCGGTGCAGGTGGAGGAATCACAGGATCAGGTACTACTAACAGAATTGCTAAATTCACAGCAGGAGGAGCGGTAGGAAATAGCAGTATTAATGATTTGGCAACATCGGTTGCTCTAACAATTGATGCAAATGGCAACTTGGGAATCGGAACAACAACTCCAGCGGCACCACTTCAAGTAAATGGAGCGTTTGGAGGTAATGCCGCAGCGATTATTAATCAGCTCAACTCAGGAAATATCTTTACAGCATCAACATCAGGTACAACAGAATTTAACATTACTAATAATGGTAGCGTCCAATTTACCGGCAATTCAGGATTCCTTCAAACACTGACATCAAATGCCGCAGCGGGCAAGACATATAATTTCCCAACATTTGGCGGAGCATCTGCTGATATTTGTCTGACCTCAGGTAACTGTGCCGGTGCAGGTGGAGGGATTACCGGATCTGGTACTACCGGGCAGCTAGCATTCTTTACAGGAGCAAATGCAATTGCTTCTGATTCGACACTTTTCTTTGATAGCACAAACAAGTTACTTGGAATTGGAACAGGAACACCAGCTGCACCGCTTCAAGTAAATGGATCGTATGGTGGGAATGCTGCTGTAATCATCAACCAACTTAACTCCGGCAACATCTTTACAGCATCCGCATCAGGAACGACACGGTTTACAGTTGCCAATGACGGAACGTTGACAGCATCAAAATATACAACAAACAACGGATTACTATATACTAATGCATCAGGAGTTGTTGCTCAAGCGGCTGCTGGAACAGATGCCCAAGTACTTTTGTCCAATAGCGGTACTCCCACCTATGCCACACTTTCCGGTGATGCAACAATTAATAATACGGGAGTGCTTAGTTTAAAAAATGTTGGTACAGCAAGTACCTACGGATCTGCATCTCAAGTTCCGGTATTTACAACAGATGCACAAGGCAGAGTCTCGAGTGTTACAAACACATCCATCGCGATTGCAGCATCACAAATTACATCAGGGATACTTGGATCAGTACGGGGTGGTACCGGTGCAGATTTATCAACTGCTGCACAATACAGCATTCCATACTTTGGATCAACAGGAGTGATGACATCATTGGCACCAGGCACAGGAGGATTTGTCTTAACAACCAACGGAGCAGGTAGTGCGCCAAACTGGACAAATGCTGCAAGTCTTGGAACTAACTATTGGCAGCTCAACAACGGTGCACTGGCACCATTGAATACAGGCAATGATCTGTTGCTTGGCTCAACAGCAACAACCTCAGCTAAATTTGCCTTTGAGAATGTAGCAGGAGGAACACCAACAGCAAGTATTTCAGCTAACACAGCAAACAACAACACATATCTAACAGGAGACGGAACATTGGCAACAACCGATAGGCAGACATTAACCCTTGGATCAGCATCGACGGGAAATATATCGTTGGTTTCAGCAGGCGTGACCGCATTGACAGCTCTTGGTAATGGCAACTTGGTAGGAAATGGAACACTTACAGGATTAACCGGACTTACATCAAGC
>JBEPUU010000014.1:0-13381 GCA_041691355.1 bacterium
GGAAAAAGGTTTGAACCACATTATGACTATTATAAAAATAATATTAAAGAAGGGGTACGAGTATTTGAGATTATCCCGGGAGATTTCGTTACAGCTGATGAAGGAACAGGCATTGTTACGATTGCTGCATATGGTGAAGAAGATTTGAAAGTAATGCGTGAACAAAATATTCATGTCGAAATGCACTTAGATGAAGAAGGACATATCAAACAAGACGTACCACAATTCGGAGGTCTCTATTATTTAAAGGCAAACAAACTTGTCGATGCAGATTTGGAAAAGCGAGGATTGATTTACAAAATTAAGACTCAAGCCCATCGTGTTCCACTTTGTTGGCGATGTCATACACGTTTGTATTACGCGCCAATTAATGCTTGGTTTGTAAATGTACAAGAGCTCAAACCTCTTATGAAACAAACCAACGAAAAGGTACATTGGTTTCCCAAGCATTTTAAAAATGGACGGTTTCTTAAGAGTTTAGAAAATGCACCTGACTGGAATATCTCGCGTAATCGATACTGGGGGAGTCCAGTTCCTGTTTGGGAATGTGAATGTGGTGAATATTTTGTCCCTGGATCGATCAAAGAACTCGAAGATGCATCAGGAGAAAAGATTGTGGATCTGCACAAACCGGAGATTGATGAAGTAACAGTAACTTGCAAAAAATGTGGTAAAAAAGCCCATCGAGTTCCTGAAGTTCTGGATAGCTGGATTGAAGCAGGATCAGCATCATTTGCTGAGCGACATTATCCTTTTGATTCATCTGAAAAATTAGAAGATTTTTTCCCACCTGATTTTATTTCTGAATATACTGGGCAGATTCGTGCGTGGTTTTATGTTTTGCATGTCATTGGCGCAGCACTGTATAAATCGCAAGCGTTCAAAAATGTAAATGTTACCGGTGTTATTTTGGGAACTGATGGTCGAAAAATGAGTAAGAATTTCAAGAATTATCCTGATCCACGTGAGATGCTTGAGAAATATGGAGGGGATGCATTGCGTTTGTATCTTCTTGGTAGTCCGGTTATGCATGGAGAAGATATTTTGATTTCGGAAGAACAATACAAAATGCAGGTCCGATCAACAATGCTTATTCTCTGGAATATCTATAACTTTTTTATAACATATGCAAATCTTGACAGGTGGGAACCTGACCGTCTTTCAGGAAAAGCCGGAATGACAAGTAAATCTATATTAGACGAGTGGATTTTGAGCCTGTTGGAACAATTAACAGAAGATGTTACAAAAAGTTTGGATGCATATGATACTGTTCGAGCAATTGATAGTATACGAGCGTTTGTGAATGATTTTTCAACATGGTATATACGAAGAAGTCGTGATCGAGTTGGGCCAAGTGCAACTGACCAAGATGATAAAAATGTATTTTATGTAACTTGCTACGAAGTTCTGACGACTCTCACCAAATTAATGGCACCAATAACACCATTTCTTTCTGAAGAATTATATAGAAATCTTACTGGGGAAGAATCTGTTCATTTGGCGGACTGGCCGGTTCCAGATAAAAAAATACAAAGTAAAGGTGTGGAATTAATTGAGCAAATGAAACAAGCCAGAAAAATTGTTGAGTTTGGTTTGGCTTCTCGTAAGGAGCAACAGATAAAAGTAAAACAGCCACTGGCATTAATTACTGTCACATCAGGCGAAAAAGAGACAAGGATTGAGAAGAATCTCTATCAACTCATTCTTGATGAATTAAACATCAAAAAAATTACGTTTACAGAAACATCCGCAATTGAGACAACAGTAAAACTCGACACAAAAATAACAGGGGAGTTACTTGCCGAAGGTCAATCTCGTGAAATAATCCGTAAGATTCAAGAAGAACGAAAGAAAATTGACACGCGACTTGATGAACATGTGTCTGTCTCTCTTGAAGACTGGCCGACTGCGTTTGAGGAATATATCAAACAACAGGCTCTTGTGAAATCATTGTCTAAAGGCACATTTGAAGTGAAAAAACTGCAATAAGATTTGCTACACAATTGGAGTTTATAATATATGAAAAAATTTCTCCATGTTGATTTTTTGATGTTAATTCCTGTCGTTATTCTAGTATCGATAAGTTTGGTAACGTTGTTATCGTTGAGTTTTGATTTTTTCAAAAGTCAGGTAATTTCGTTATTTATTGCACTTGCAGCATTTTTATTTTTTTCTCAGATTAATGTCATATTTATCAGACAATTAAAATGGCCTATCTATATTTTTTCTCTTGTCTTTCTTTTGATTACATTGGCAATTGGTATTCAAAGTCGCGGGTCAGTAAGATGGATTGATATTTTGGGCATAAAACTTCAATTTTCTGAAATTCTCAAACCATTTTTGTCTTTTATTTTTGCATCATTGCTTGCAGAAAATCAGAATTCATCACTAAAATCTTTTTGTGTTTCACTTCTTTTTGTAGTACCTATATTTTTTCTTATTTATTTTCAACCTGATTTGGGAAATGCTTTGCTCTATTTATTAGTTGCGCTTTTTGCTTTGGTTATCGGTGGATATCCTTTCAAATGGTTTGGTGTCCTTTTTTTGCCGATTATACTTCTTGCGCCTGTTATTTGGACGAAATTACATGCATATCAACGGGAGAGGATACTGACTTTTCTTAATCCACAAGCTGATCCTCTTGGAGTCTCATATAATAGTATTCAGGCGCTCATTGCTGTAGGATCTGGAACTCTTTTTGGTAAAGGTCTTTCTGAAGGAACACAATCAGGACTGCAGTTTCTTCCTGAACGTCAAACAGATTTTATCTTTGCAACAATAGCAGAAGGCCTTGGATTTCTCGGCGCATTTATTGTTATTGCGGCTTTATTGTTTCTCTGTTATCGAATTTTCCGTATTTTCAACCTCACCAATGATAGATTTGTCAGAATTTTTGCAGCATGTGCATTTGGCTTTTTCCTTATTCCAGCGTTCGTAAATATCGGTATGAATCTGGGAATTGTACCTATTGTAGGCGTAACACTGCCGTTTGTTTCCTTCGGAGGAAGCTCATTACTTTCCAATTTTATCTTCCTCGGATTACTCAGCGCGATGCTCTCTCGCGAAAAACATAAAAACGTGCTGGAAATTAGGTGAACAATTTGGTATAATTTGCATTACATATGAAATATGCAGTTGTAACCAGCGGGGGAAAGCAATATAAAGTTGTTCAGGGACAGGTTCTTGACATTGATAAAATACAAGCAGAACCGGGATCAGAGTATGTTCTTGAGAATGTTTTGCTTACAGTTGATGGAGAAGATGTACAAATAGGTGCACCATTTCTCACAAATGTAACAGTTGGCGCAAAGGTGCTCGAACAAGTAAAAGGTGACAAACTCCGTATTGCTAAATTTAAAGCAAAGGCACGATATCGTAAAGTGCAAGGTTTTAGAGCACAGTTAACAAGGATTGAAATTACGGGACTTTCAACAAAGAACGAAAAGAAAACTGCCTCAAAGATAAAAGATAACTGAGTCAGCTATTGACATATGTGAAAAGTTATCGTAATATTAATTAAATTTTCACACTTACTATATGGCACATACAAAAGCACAAGGATCGGTAAAAGGAAATAGAGACTCACGTTCAAAGCGCCGTGGTATCAAATTATATGGTGGCCAGAGCACATCTATCGGCAATATCATAGTTCGACAGAAAGGTTCAAAGTTTAATGCCGGTCCAGGAGTTGCTATGGGTAGAGACTTTACATTATTTGCAATGCAGGAGGGAAAAATACATTTTAAAACTCTTAAAGGCAAGAAATTTGTAGAGGTAATTCATGGATAATCAAGGTAACGAAAGAATATACGAACTCGAGACAAATCAATTACAATCTAACCCTCTTCAACCTCGTGGTGTCATTACTCCCGATTCATTAACAGATCTTGTTGAATCAATCCGTGAACAAGGTATTCTTGAGCCAATTGTCGTTGCCAAAACTCCGGCTGGATACCAAATTATCGCAGGAGAGCGTCGATGGAGAGCTGCAAAAGTGTTAGGATTATCACATGTTCCCGTTGTTGTAATGGAAACCACACCTCAACGGATGCTTGAAATGTCTATTGTTGAGAACGTTCAACGTGAAGATTTGAACCCAATTGAAAAAGCGCTCGCATATAGAAGGCTTATTGATGAATTTGGACTTGGAACAACAGAGGTTGCTAAAAGAGTTGGAAAAAGTGTTCCAGCTGTTTCAAATACAATCCGATTACTTTCATTACCTGATGCTATAAAAGACGCGTTGGTTGCAGGTGTCATTACAGAAGGTCACGTAAGGCCTTTGTTGTCGCTTGGAGATACCAAATTGATGTTGGATGTGTTCAAGACTATTCTGCGCGACAATTACACTGTACGCCAAACAGAAGAGCTTGCACGAAAAGTAAAAGGGGATATCCAACAGAAAGAACCTCCAGCGCCTAAGGATCAGTTGTGGATTCCTGAACAGGATCAAATGGCAAAAGAAATTGAAGAAAAACATACGTTTGATAGAGTGCAGATTTTTCAGTCAAGTAAACTTGCTCGTGTCACTTTGGTTATCAAAGGCACACCTGAGGTTACAACAGAGAAGTTAAAGCAAATCCACGACATCCTCACAAAGTAAAATTTTCCATTGTCCGTTTATCATTTTCATTTATTTTCAATAGGTCTATGTATTAATCAATGGTAAATGGCACATGATAGTTGGAAAACAGAATTTATCTCTGTAGTGAAGATGGAAATGGATTGTGGATGAGCCTTGTGTGGTTGACTGGCCAGTATACAAAGAATGACTTTCCGATAATCATATTTTTCGGAAGTAGTCCCCATTCGCGAGAATCAGAACTAAAAGGACGATTATCTCCGAAAACAATGTAGTTACCATCAGGTACAGTGTATGGTTGATTATCTTTCAAGAAACTCCCACCATATGTCCGCACGTCACTCCCGAGATAGACACTTTCATTAAGCTTATTCCCGTTAAGATAGACAAAACCGCCTTTGAGAAGAACACTGTCTCCTGGAATTCCAATCACGCGTTTGATAAAGTCTTTTTCACGATCTGGTGGAGCAATAAATACAATCACATCACCGCGATGTATTCCATTTGTGCGAACTGCAAGAAGATTGGTCAGGATATATTCGCCATTTTTAAATGTCGGATACATCGAATCACCACTAACTTGAAACGGTCTAAAGAGAAAAATATAGATTACAAGAAAAATGGATGCTGCGAGAAGGACTGTTTGAAGAAGGTCCAATGTGAAAAAATAGGCTTTCCGTAAGAATTCCATTCGCTCATTATCTCAATAAGATGGCTAATTTGTCAACGCGCCTTTATGCTTCATATTTAAATATCTTGTGGGAATTGGTCAAAGGAGAAGGCTTTTTCCATTACTTTTTTGACAAATTGTTTACTTCGTTGTTTGACAGCGAGTTGTTTGTGTCTTCTGATTGAGACTAATCCTCGATAAAGATATTCAACATATGCCTCAGGTCTCTTCCATCGTCTGACGGACGTTTTTACTGACAGCGTACGGAGAAATTGTACTTTACCTAACGGCGCAATGTGTATTGCCAGATCTAAATCTTCATGTACTTTTTTATCATCAAGACACACACTATCTTTTATTTGTGTCCAGGCGGATTTACGAATGGCACAGTTAGGTCCGTATAGGCAATCATGCTTGAGTACTTGCCTGACAATTCTGTTGTACGATTGGATAAATCTTGAAGATACTGTTTTTGAATGAGAGGTACTTACGAGTCTGGGAAGATCATAGAACGTTGCTGGGCCGGAAATTGCTACAACTTCCTCATCTTCAAACGCTTTTTTGATTCGTTTTATCCAGCTTGCGGGAAGAATCGTATCAGCATCTGTTCGCGCGATAATCGCACTACTTGCTTCATTAAAGCCTCGATTTCTTGTAGGAGTTATGCCCTGCTTTTTTTCGTGAATTATTGTGACGGGGTATTTTTTGGCGATTTCAAGAGAATTGTCAGTAGAATTATTATCCACGATAATAATCTCATCGGCTTTTATGCTTTGAGCCATAAGACTATCAAGACATGCTGCGAGATATTTCTCTTCGTTATATACAGGTATAACGACGGACAGCCTTGGTAATGTTTTAGGCATACTATGTATTGTACAATGACTATGGATAAACTACAATAGTTATATGCAGCCCGTGATATCGGTCATAATCCCCACGCTGAATGAAGAAAGTTATCTTCCCAGCCTGCTCACAGACTTGAGCGAACAGACGGAAAAGAATTTTGAGGTTATTGTTGTGGACGGCTTTTCAGATGACGGCACCAAAGAGCAAGCAATGAAATTTAAGAGCAAGCTCAATTTTCATTTTATTGAATCTCCCAAAAGACATCTATCATTTCAACGTAATTTAGCTGCAAGCAAAGCAAAGGGTTCTTATCTCTTTTTTCTTGATGCGGACACCAGAATCAAGCCTGACGCAATTGCGATTGCGCTTATGCACATCACAAAAGAACACTACGGATTATATTTACCTGTCATAAAACCAACTAACCAGCAGTTACGTTACAGACTTCTTGTATCTATGGCAATTGATGCCGTTAAATTTTTGCACAAGCTCAACAAACCTCTCTCTATAGGTCCGCTTATTTTGATACGTAAAGATGTGTTTGAGAAGATTGGAGGATTTAATCTCAAGACGACTGCATCTGAAGATCACAATTTGGTGATCAAATCACACAAAGCAGGGGAAAAGGCACATTTTCTTCCAGACGTACGATGTCTTTTTTCAATGAGAAGGTTTGAACGCGATGGAATCAGTAAGATCCTATGGAAATACACTGTCTTCACGGGAGAAACCCTTATAAGAGGCGGAGTCTACCAAAAAGCCCCTCAATACGAAATGGGCGGCCACAACTACACCAAAGCCCACATCACAGAATAAAAATCTATTATATTTATAGGTCTACAACAATAAATACTTCATTTTATGAAATGTTTGTTAATATTTTTTTTGCTTCGTTTATCAATTCTATATACTGATTATCTCCTTGGGCTTTACTAATAAATTCTTGCAATCTTATTTTTCCTCTATCATAATCTCCAAAATTGATACTAAGCGATGAAAAAGCAAAAAGAAGCCCCAATTTATTTAATTTTTTTTCATATTCATCTTCAATAAATTCACATATATCGAGAGACCGCATATCTTCCATATCTTCTATTTTTTTAAATAACCTAATCACACCAGAATAATTTCTGTCAAAAAATCGATAAAATGCTTTATTTAATCTAACCATGGTGCTAGAAGGATTTATTTTTGCTGCTGTTTTGGCATGTTGGCGGGAAAGCTTCTTTTTACCTAAATTCCAATAATAGTTAGCTAAGTTTATGTTAGTAGGGAAATTCAGTGAGTCTATCAACTATAGCGAATAACTGATCTGGCATATTTATAACTAATATTAATATTATACCGCATATTTTAATTAGCTCAGAATAGTATTCGTTATATTGCCTTATGCAATGGAAGTAATTTATACTTGAGTTATGAGTAATATTAGGAAAAGAGGTTTTGCGTCCATGTCTAAGGAAAGGCAAAAAGCAGTTGCATCTGCAGGTGGCAGAATTGCTCATCAATTAGGACGTGCTCATACTTATACCCATGAAGAAGCGGTTGCCTCAGGTAGAAAAGATGATCTTCATAGACAAAAAAAATAATTATTGATTAGATTCGATTATCTATATTTTAAGTTGCTAATTAATTTTTCTTATATTTAATAATTTTTTTAGCAAAAAGTAAACTTCATTTCATATATACTATCTAGAATATATTGATTACTGTATAATTAAGCTTAATTTATGAAGAAACCTAAAAAAGCTGATTATGAAAAATTTCATCAGAATACTGCACCTTCTTTAAAAATTATTTCTAAATCAAATTTTACTTATAAAATAATTCTCAAAACTTTTGATAAGTATATTAATAAAAACGAAAAAATTTTAGACATTGGGTGTGGTGCAGGAACACTTGCGCTTTACTACACAAGCCGAGGAAATAAGGTTTTGGGAATAGATATTTCAAATAAGGCAATCGTGAGTGCGAGGAAAAGCATAAAAATTCTCAATATGAAGGATGTTGAGTTTAAAATAATGAACTTTCCTATACAGATTCCAAAAGAAAAATTTGATAGAATTATATGTTCTGAAGTTATTGAGCACCTTGAGGATGATATTTTAGCCTTAAATAAGGTATATAAATTATTAAAACCAAAAGGAAAAGCCATTATTACAACTCCCTCTAAAAATGCTCCCTTGTATAAACTTGGGTATGCAAAAGGTTTTGATAAAAGAGTAGGTCATTTACGAAGATATACTATTGAAGAACTTATGAATAAAAGCCAAAAGGTTGGATTTAAGATTATCGAAACAAAAAAGACAGAAGGGATAATTAGAAATTTTCTTTATCTCAATCCTTTTGCAGGCAAATTTATAAGGTTTATTAAATATTTTGTCGTAGATATTGTTTTAGGAATTGATTGGCTTTCTATGAAATTATTTGGAGAGTCAGATCTGATTATTGTATTAGAAAAACCATGAAGATAGTGTTTTTTGTTCGGCTTTTTTATCCTCATATTGGTGGGGTGGAGAGGCATGTTTGGGAGGTGGGGCGGAGGCTTGTTGTAGGGGGGCATAGGGTTACTGTTGTCACTGAGAGGTCTGATGAGGCACTTCCTCTGGAAGAGACTGTTGATGGGATTCAGATATGTAGAATTCGGGTTGGTGGGGAGGATTGGGGGAAGAAATTTCGGGTTTGGAGTGAGATTTGGAAATTGAGAAAAATTGTTAGGCACTCTGACATAGTTCATTGTCATGATGTATTTTTTTGGTATCTTCCACTTAGATTTGTTTATCCGTATAAGAACGTCTTCACTACATTTCATGGATACGAGACAGTGTTCCCCCCTCAAAAAAGTGCTATTTTCATCCGCAAGATAAGTGAAAAATTATCGCGGGGCAATATCTGTGTTGGTGATTTTATAAAAAAATGGTATGGAACTAGGCCTACGTTTGTCACATATGGGGGAATACAAAATACCAAAAAATCAACCTTTAAGACTCTAAATACTTCAAAAATTAACATAGCATTTATCGGAAGATTGGATGCAGACACAGGTTTGCTTTTCTATATGCAAGCATTGCAATTGCTGAAAGAAAAAAACATACAATTTTCTTTTGATCTGTATGGTGACGGAGAGCTGAAAAAAATAGCTCAAAAAACTGGAACTGTTCATGGGTTTGTGAAAGACGTCGAAAAAGAAATTGCACAAGCCGATATTGTATTTGCCTCGTCATATCTTTCGATACTCGAATCAATGGCAGAGCTCAAACAAATTTATTCAACCTACAGTAATCCGCTGAAAGAGGATTATTTGAAGATGACGCCATTTTCAAAATTTATTGTAATAGAAAATGATCCAAAAAAATTAGCTGAAAAAATCGAATACTATTTTAAGCATCCAAAAGAACAGAAGAAAATGGTAGATAGTGCATATGACTGGGTAAAAGATCAGACTTGGGATACTATAACGACACTATATGTAAAACTCTGGAAGAGATGACTTACTTACTTTTAGAATTTCTATAAATACTTTTTACAACATATTTAGGTCTTTGTTTTACTTCCTCAAAAATTTTCCCAATATATTCACCCAAAATACTTATGCCGAGAAGTTGTATGGCACCCAAAAAAAGAATAGAGACAAGTACAGTTGTTACACCTGCAGGTGCTTGAGGTAGTAAAATTCTCAAAATTAACTGTATGATCATTCCCACTAACGCAATGATAAATACAATAAGAGAGAGAATTGTCATAAGTTGCAGAGGAACATACGAAAAAGAAAGAATGCCTTTTGTTGCCCATTGAAAATTCTTCAAAAGACTATTTGTGGATTTGCCAAACATCCTCTCGGGGCGTATATAAGGGATACCTGTTTGTCTAAATCCTACCCATGCACGCAGCCCTCTGAGAAATCTATCTCTTTCAGGAAATTGTTTGAGAACATCAACGACTTTCCTATCTATAAGTGAGAAATCACCGGCATCAAGAGGGATACGTATATATGACATTTTATGAAAAAGACGGTAGAAAAGTTTGTATGCAATTGCCATGAGAAGTGGAGCTTCTCTTTTGGCTCGTACGCCGTATACCACATCATATCCTTCAAGCCATTTTGTATAGAATTTTTCTATAATTTCCGGAGGATCTTGCAAATCACCGTCAAGAAAGACTATACCGTCTCCCGTTGAGAGGTCCATTCCACTTGTAAATGCCATTTGTGAACCGAAATTTCGTGCTTGATTGATGGCAATAACATGTGCATCTTTTTTGACAAGTTTATGTAGTACGTCTTCTGTATTATCAGGGCTCCCATCATTTATAAAGATAATTTCGTAGTCAACCTTAAGTTTTTCAAACGTTTTTTTAAGACGGTCATGCATGATAGGAATTGCCTGAACGTCTTTATAGCAAGCGATAATTGCTGAGATTTTTTTCTTGTGTTTTTTTATTACCTTTTTAGATTTATATACCATGGTTTATTACTTTCAATCATTTTTGTGACAAGTTGTGGTAATTTCGTTGCATCTTCAGGCCAGTGCGAGGAAATATTTTTTAGAACCGTCATTATCTCTTTATCTTCCTCAGCCCAATGTGAAATACCGTCGTGAATATAATCTTTGCCGCGACCGGAACCAATAAGTTTGACAGGAATCTTATCATAATTCAAATAATTTCTGATTGTTTCAAAAGGACGATAGAGCAAAAAGGTCGTAATCGAATAGACAATTGGTATTTTTCCACTCAAGGCCAATCCCACCCCAACACCAATAAGAGTTTGTTCTGCAGCGCCGACACTGATAAATCGATCCGAAAAATCCGCGCGTACCTGATCCCACATTCTATAGCCCAAATCATTTACCACGACGTAAATATTGTTATTTTTTTTCATATGCTCGTAAATACACGATGCAAAAAGTGGTCTCATTTGGCTAATTTTTTGTTGATTCATGTGAGCTCCTTCATTGCAAATTCATAATCATTTTTCTGCATTACATAGTAGTGTGCATCTTGGCCTTTGAGAAAAGGAAATTGTCCTACAGAAGTGTAGGCAAATGTTACTGCCGGAGTTTTGCTTTTGAGTTTTAACACTTTTACAATACTTTTACTATCATGTCCATCAACTTTATTAATCGCAAATCCAAAGGCTTTAATTCGTTTGACCAAATATGGTAAATTAACTTTGTCATACGCAGACCAACCGTTGGCATTGATAATAACTTTTAGGTTAATGAGATTTTGTTCATGTATAACTCGCAGTGCTTCCCAAACACTTCCTTCCGTACATTCTCCGTCAGACATCATGCAATACACATTTTTCTTTCGATCTGCCAGTGCCATCCCAACGGCGATTGGAAGACCTTGACCCAGACTACCTGTTGATACCGAGATGTCGTGTTGCATATTGATATCAGGATGGATGTGTAATTTTTTGATTGAATCAAAATCTTTAAAATATCCGTGTTTTTTTAATACAGTATACAAGGCGATTCCTGCATGACCATTTGAAAGAACAAATTTCTCATCAGTTTTTTTTATTTTATATATAGCATCAATCAAATCGATAGAGCTAAGACATGATCCAAGATGTGCTAAATTAGATGCATAACTTAATTCGAGTATTTCTTTCCTGAGTTTTTTTTGTTCCTTTGAGAGATTTTTCAAAGAGAATTTGTGCATAGAGTTATTGATAGAGGGCAAGATTATCTTCAAACCAAGAATACGTACTTGCGAGGCCTTTGTCAATAGTTGAGGCGGGTTTCCATCCTAATACTTTTTTGACATGTGAGATATCCGCTTTCCAATGAGGTGTATCCCAATTTCTTTTTGGATATGCTCCTTTATTAATAGTGGTTTTTTTATTTGCTACTTTAAAAAAAGTTTTTACTATTTCACTATTTGTATATTCATTTCCTGTACCAACATTACAAATTTCACCCGTCAGTTTGTCCCCCAGTTTCAGAGCTCTAAGATATGCATCACATACATCATCGATGTAGATAAAATCTCGCCTCTGATTTCCGGGAGAAAGGTTTATATTAGTGTTTTTAATAATCGCTTTTGCAACGACAGGGATGAGTCGAGTCGGTGCTTCATATGGTCCATAGACAGAGAATAAGCGGAAGGTGACGATTGGTTTATCATTACTTTGTGCAAAGACCTTACATAGCTGTGTCGCTCCCAATTTTGTTGCGGCATAATAACTTGTCGGCTTACAGAAGTCATTTTCCTTCATAGGCTTTTTATTAATTCCATATTCTGAAGAACTGCCTGTGTTAATAAAAAGTTTGTACGGGATATCTTTGGATGCTTCAAGAAGATTTGTCGTTCCTTTGAGGTTTACGTCAACAATCTTGTCGAGTTCTGTTTGGAAATGATACGCGCCATATGCGGCAAGGTGGATAATATAGTCAGGTTTTGCAGTTTGGATTATTTTTTTTAATGATTGGAAGTCAGTTATATCTCCTTGATGGATATGCAAGTTTTGTGATATTTCTTGAAGTCTCCATGAGAGATTTTTTGAGTGATTGAGTATGTGAACAGAGTAATTATTTTTTAAAAGTACTCGAGTGAGATTTGCGCCAACAAAACCACCTGCTCCTGTTACAAAAACGCGCCTTTTATTTTGTGAAGCCATATAGTAAACTTTCAATTATTATATAATTCCTATGATATCAACACAATGTGCGATTTGCGGAGAAAAAGAAAAAACAGAAGAACTGTATAAAGAAACTTTTTCTCGATCGAAAATTACCAATAAAACATTTTCTGCGCGCAGAACTCCAGACAGAATTCATTATCGTTTTGTGAGATGTTTAACATGTGGATTGATATTTTCAAATCCTATTTTCCCAAGAAATAAAATCGTTGAACTTTATAAAAAAAGTACGTTTGATTATTCAATAGAATCTTCCTATCTTAAGAAAACGTATGGGTTTTACTTGCAAAAAATATTGAAGAACAAAAAAAAGATAAAACTTCTCGACATCGGTTGTGGGAATGGTTTTTTTCTTGAAGAAGCAAAAAAAATGGGTGTGAAAAATGTATACGGGATTGAGCCCGGTAGCGCATCAGTAAAAAATGCTCCGAAATGGCTTCAAAAATCAATTAAAGTAGGAATTTTAAAAAAAGGAATATTTCCAACTAATTCCTTTGACATTATTTGTTGTTTTCATACTCTTGATCATATAGTCGACCCCAATGAGTTTTTGAAAAATACCTATTCACTTCTTAAAAAGGGGGGAGTAGCATTATTTATTGTTCATGATACAGATGGTTTATCAGTAAAATTA
>JBEPUU010000015.1:0-13328 GCA_041691355.1 bacterium
AATAAAGTCCCGTCTGAGGAAAAGAATGACTGTTTCATTGTCTTGTTGTTCGGCAAAAGAAATACCGCGTGGATTTTGACAAAATGTAGTAAAAAGCCCAACTGCTTTTCCTTCAATTTGTTTAACGACAGGAGGGGTAGAGGGTTGTATTTGTGCTTGTGCAACAGGTGTAGTTGTTGGAGTATCAGTAAAGATTTCAGGCATAGTAGTATAACCGTATCACGAATTGAAATTATATCACAAGTAGGTACGCAAAAGCTGAATTCTATTTCATCTCAACATTAAATAATGGTCCGACAATTTGGATATTTGCAGGTGCGCGGAGGTTAAAGATAGTTTTAAATGCACCTGCGGAAATGCTATGAGTACCCCCATCTCCATTGATAGTAACTGTTGTAGTATTGCCACTGCCAAAATCAGCACTTACCGACACACTTGAAACTGATGTGTATGGTGTGACACCGTGACTTTTTAATTGTTGTTGCACTTGAGATGCCCCCCATGTGTCAGGGATACTTTTATCAATCTGAGATAAATGAGGAGTTGAACTTCCGTCAGCTTGTGAAAGAAGAACAGCATTTACAATATCTGCTACGTCGTTTGAGGCCAGCCAGGCTGTTCCATTGTCAGCACTTCGTGAACCCCAGTCACAGTAAAACCAAGGTGAAGCTTTATCATACGCGTTGTTTTGCAAATCTGCAAAACTTCCGACATTTGAAGATGTATCTTGGGCGGTTTTGGTGTAGGAGGTTGTACTCCAACCGATATCGGCGGATGCATGAACATATCCACCATGAGTAGATGAGAAGAATCCTTCAATTGGTTGACCACCTGAACTCATGACTTGTCCTGAGGTTGCATTGACTGCATCAATCCACGATTGAGCGTTGAGTTCGGTTTTTACTTCCTGAAAGCTTGTATTTGGTGGAACTGTTGTTTTTCCATTAACGATTGAATGCATGACATATGAGCGTGCAGCTATGGCTTGCGCTTTGAGTGCCTCCGATGGCCATCCACTAGGCATTTCATATAGATGTTGGAGATAATCCTCAACTGTAAAGGTCTGGTTGGAAAAAGTTTCACCGGAGTCATTGTTTCCATTAACAGTAATGCTAGTTGAGGATGTTGGCATTGAAGTTATTTGGAAATTGGCATAGTATGCATTGAGAATATCTGTATAGCTTTGTCCTACTTCTGCTCTTCCTTTGGCGCCGTATTGGTTAAGACCAACTCGATTTGGAACACCATACGTGAAGAATCCAAATTTCGTTCCTCCAAATCCCGGATCTTTATACGGATTAAGATCACTTGAGCAACCTCCACTTGCCGTATCTGCTGTCGTTGGAATACCAAGAGAGGCATATTTTTGAGCAACTAATTGTTGTTGTTGTGTTGTAAGCGAAGCAATTTGATTGGAGAGTTGTGTTTGATATGATTGAGCGCCAGAAATAACTTTATTAAGTTTTGCCGTATCCGCATCAAGACTTATCTGTGTTGTACTAAGCCAAGTTTCTTCCTGCTGAAGTTGAGCCTGCTCAGTTTGTAGATCATTAATGGTAAGTGCGATATTAGTAATAATTGATTTGTCTTGTTCTGTCTGTGCATGCCGATAGGCAAGTGTTTGAGTGATTTCAGACATTGATGCTTGGGAGAAAAAGGTCAACAGTGGACTATCGTAGTAACTTTTAACATAAAAATCGCGGATTGTTGCATTAATAATTTTTTCTTTTTGTGCAAGATTTGCGTATCCATTATTAATCTGCTTTTTCTTAACACCAATATCTGCCTTAACTCCAGCAATTTGATTTTTGATATTCGTTATTTGTTTTTGTTCACTATCAAGTTGTGATTGTAGGGGTTTGGTTGCAGAAACCGATTGATCCAACTGTGTGCTGAGTTGAGTGAGTTGTTGGTTAATATCATCAAGTTGGTCTGCAGAAGCAGCAGGTATTGAAGCTACAAACGGGAAAATAGTAAGCGTAATAATAAGAAGTAGGGAGATTATTTTTTTGGTGGGCATAATAGAGCTATTATACCAGATATTTCCAAACGGTGAGAAATGTGGTAGTATCAAAGAGATTTAGTCATCTATGAATGAAGATTCACCATTTCAGCAACAGCCCACATACGTCGGAAAGACTTCAAACAGAAAGCGTCTCATTACTATTTTTCTTGTTGTATTAGTTCTCCTCATTGCAGGACTTGGAGCATTATATCTTTTGGGAAATTCTAAACATCCTACAACACCCACAAATCCAATTCCTACCGAAGCTACGGCAACTCCTACACCTGCGTCATCTAGTTCTGCACAACTTACTACAACTCCCTCGGTCGACGTAAGCCCATCGGTAAGTCTTTCAGCGCTTCGGGTTAGTGTATTAAACGGAAGCGGTACAGCAGGCGCTGCGGGTGCAGTTGCGGATGTTTTGAAGAATGCTGGCTATAGCAGGACTACAACAGGCAACGCTAGTGTGTTTACATATACGGGTATAACAATTACTGTGAAAAAAGCTCAAAGTGGAGGTTTACCTCAAATTCAAAAATATATTGAGACAGTAAGTCCGAACGCAAAAATAACTACAAAAGTAGACGATACAATTCCCAGCGACATACAAGTTATTGTTGGAAAATAAGAGGCTGCCTTTATGAAAATTTATTTAGCAACTGATCACACTGGAGTGGACTTGAAAAACAACGTAGCAGATTTTCTAAAAAAAGAAGGATACGATGTAGAGGATTGCGGTGCGTATGAATACGACAAGGATGATGATTATCCTGATTTGATAGGTAAAGCCGCAAAGAACGTTTCTGAGAATACAGATGATAGAGGAATTATTTTTGGGGGTTCAGGGCAAGGGGAAGCAATGGTTGCAAATAAGTTTGATAATGTGAGATGCGCATTATTTTATACTCCCGCAGTACCGACTCAACCTATCAACATTGAAGGCAAAGAAAGTCGCGATCCTTTTGAAATTCTCAAACTCACACGAGAACATAATGGAGCAAATATGCTCTCGATTGGTTTTCGTTTTATTAAAGAAGAAGATGTTTTTAAAGCAATAAAAATCTGGCTGGACACACCAGGTCCTACTGAAGAGAGACACAAAAGAAGAATTGAAAAAATAACGGCGATAGAAAATGCATAACTATGTTTGAAATAATTCCAAGTCCTGGAACTGACAATAAAGAATTTGAGGAAATTGAAAAAAAGATCTCACAGGTCAGGCCTTTTGTGAGGACGATCCACATCGATGTGTGTGATGGGAAATTTGCTCCCAATACGACATTCTCGGATCCTGAACCTTTTAAAAAACTCACCAAAGATTTACCAGAGGACGAAGCAGGCTGGTCAACAGGTGAGAAAGGTCTATATTTTGAGGTTCATTTAATGGTTGAAGATCCTATCCAACATCTTAAAAAATGGGCAGATGCAGGTTTTCGTCGTTTCATCGGACAAATTGAGAAAATGCCAAGTCAAGAAGAGTTTGTTGCTGAAGCACAAATGTTTGGAGAAGTTGGACTCGCAATTGATGGACCGACTCCTCTTGATACAGTGAAAATTAGCTATGAAGATGTGGATGTCATGCTTTTTTATACAGGAGATAAGGCCGGCTTTTCAGGAAAATCGTTTCAGGAAGATCGTTTGGACAAAGTAAAAGCACTTCGGGAAATAAATGAATATCTTCCAATTGAAGTGGATGGTGGGATCAACGATGAGACAATCGAAATTGCAGCAGCAGCGGGCGTAACGAGATTTGTGACAACAGGATTTCTTTTTGGTCTGAATTCACCCGAAGAACAATACAAACTTCTTGAGCAAAAACTTAACGAGCTTACTCTGCCACACTAATGTTCTAAACCATCAAAATCATCACAATTGAGAGGACGACTACGAAGAAGATAAGTATTCCCACCAATAGGAGCGTATTTTTACCTGATTGTCGGTTGTATTTACTTCTTTCTTGTTCAAGAAAATCTACTTTTTCCTTTTTCCTTTTCATAATCTTACGGTGTTGGCGTTGGTGTACTGACAGCGCAACTTACACAATATTCGTGCCCTAAATTATCAAGCATCACGGTTTCATCTCTCTGTTCAACATTATTTGTATCTCCTGCAGGCGCTTGGGCATTGGTTGTTTTATCGACCCATACTTTTTTTGTTGTAATAGTTGGGGTTTTGGGGTTTTTGCCACCAACTAGGTATTCAAATCGTGTCGGACAACCACTACCGCTTTTTGCGGCGATGAGACCTGTTGATGTACAGACATATTCGCCAAAAACGTCCGATGGTTTCTGAGGAATTTCGGGTTGTTTACCTTTGAGCAATTGAGTCATGATGTCATGAAAGATGGGCGCTGCTCCTGTGATTCCGGTGACAATACCTGACATTGCGGAGTGATCATTGTTACCGACCCAAGCGGAAACAAGATAGGATGGAGTATATCCAAATGTCCAGTTGTCACGATAATCATTGGTTGTTCCAGTTTTGACTGAGACGTATTGTCCATTTATTTTTAGAGCGGAATTTGGTCCAAATTCTGCCTGACGGGCTTGATTGTCTGCAAGAATATTTGAGAGGACAAATGTGACTGAAGAAGGAAGAACTTTTTTGCCAAAAATTGGACTCGCTGGAGGACTATACTGTTCAACAACATCACCTTTGCGATCGGTTATTTTAAGAATAGGATGCAAATCAATTCGATATCCCTGGTTGGCAAGCACACCATATGCTGTTGCCATATCAATCATCCTCACTTCGCCCCCGCCAAGTGTTAAGGAGAGACCATAATTTGAAGGATTGGTAAATGTTGTTATCCCCATTTGCCGTGCTAAATTGATAAACGAAACAAGACCGTTTAAATCAAGCATCTCAACAGCTGGAATATTATATGAATTCGCAAGAGCATAGCGCATCTGAACAACACCATGATACCGAAGGTCATAATTATGTGGACAGTATGGTTTGCTTGGTGGATCTGGGAAACAAATTGGTGCGTCGATAAACGGAGTAGAAGCGCCGTATCCGTTTACTAAACCGAGTGCATAATTAAGTGGTTTGATCGATGACCCAGGTTGCAAAAGTGCGAGCGTTGCGTTAACATTTCCTCCGTTTGTATCGTAATAATTTTTACTTCCTACCATTGCGAGAATTTCACCAGTTGCTGGATCGGTAACGAGTGCTGCTCCATTACTGACATGAAACTGTGCGACACTTGCAACCTCATCACTCACAGTTTTTTGTGCAAAATTTTGGACATTGAGATCAAGACTCGTTATCACTTTAAATCCACCCTCTTCAACTGCATTCTCACCATATTTTTGCGTGAGAAGTCCGAGGATATAAAAAACAAAATGAGGTGCTTTTATCGGATTAGTGATTTTTTGAAAGACAACTTTTTCCTTCAACGCAACATCAAGTTGTTTTTTTGAAATATAGCCTTGAGAGTACATATTTTGTAATACTTCATGTTGTCGCGTAACTCCTAATTCAGGATGTGATCCATATGGAGATAGCGTACTGGGTGCCTCAGGAAGCGCTGCGAGGAAGGCAAGTTGCGCAAGAGATAGTTTGCTAATATCTTTACCAAAGTATGTCTGGGATGCTGCCTCAACTCCATAGGAAGTACCACCATAAGGAACTTGATTGAGATACATTTCAAGAATTTGGTTTTTGTTATACATAAGCTCGGTTGCAAATGACAAAATAACTTCTTTGACTTTTCTTTGAATTGTTTGTTGCGGTGTCAAAAGACTGTTTTTTACCAACTGTTGTGTGAGTGTTGAACCTCCTTGAATTTCTTTGTGGACGAGAATAGAATAAAGAGCTCGTGCTATTCCACGGAAATCAACAGCACCATGATGATAAAAGTCTCTATCTTCAATTGAAATCGTTGATTCTTGCATGTACTTAGGAATTTTTGAAAGTGGGACAAATGTTTGATTGCGATTTCCGTAGAAAGTATAAAGGAGTTTGCCATTACGGTCATATATTTGAGTAGAATATGAGCCAGTGTTGTTACTCAATTTAGTTGGTGAAGGCAGATCTTTGATGACCAAAAAATAAAACACAGCTAAAATACATACGACAAGGAGAACAGGAACGATAATAAAAAGAAGCGTTTTCAATTTGAAGGACAACTTCTTTACGTGTTTGACCGTTTTTTTGTAACGTTTAATCATGTGTACTACTTTTATTTTATCAGATTTCTTGTGAAGAAATAAACCGAAATTATAATAACCATTTTTTATCGTGATTAAGTATAATAGAATGGACTATGGATATACTTACGCACATATTTTCACGTATCTCTTTTCAAGTTTCTCATTTTTTTGCATCTTTTAATTTTCTTGATGTAATCATACTCCTTATAATTCTTTTCTACGTGCGAGAAGGGTTTACTCTAGGGTTTACATTGGCCTGTTTGGATTTACTGAGCTTTATTATTGCTTTTATTGCAGCATTAAAATTCTATACATTTGTCGCTGCTTTTTTCACTACATTTTTTAATATGCCTCTTGGACTTGCGAATGCTTTGGGATTTTTTCTCGTTGCGTTTGTGAGTGAGGTTGCCATGTCGCTTCTTGCTCGGCGTGGTGCGAGATATTTACCAGGTTTGCCACCTGGAAGTTGGTTTGGAAAAGTGTTTGCAACGCTTAATCATTGGCTTGGAATTCTTCCTGGCCTTGTGTCGGCATTTATCATACTCTCTTTTTTACTTAGTATTATTGTAACATTTCCTTCATCACCACCTATAAAACAAGCAGTTAACAATTCTGTCATCGGTGCTAAATTGGTTGCCAATACCTCTCAATTTGAAAATGCGCTCAATGAGGTCTTTGGTGGGGCATTGAACGAGACCTTGAATTTTTTAACTGTTGAGCCAAAGAGCGATGAAACAATTCAATTACATTACAAAGTCACCAACGGCACAGTTGATTCCAAAGCAGAAAAACAGATGTGGGGACTTGTAAATGTGCAACGAGTTGCAGCAGGTCTTGATCCTCTGATATTTGATAATTCTCTTCGTGATGTTGCACGGGCTCATTCAAACGATATGTTCAAGCGAGGCTATTTTTCTCACTATACACTTGAGGGTAAGTCTCCATTTGATCGCATGGCAAAGGCAGGGATTACATATCAGTACGCTGGTGAGAATTTGGCATTGGCTCCCAGTACTTCACTTGCTATGCAAGGACTCATGAACAGTTCAGGGCATCGTGCAAATATCCTCAGTCCCAATTTCCATAAAGTTGGCATAGGCGTGATTGATGGAGGGATATATGGTGAAATGTATACGCAGAATTTTACGAATTAAAGCCAATCTCTGTATTTGAAGTAGGAAATGATAGCGACTCCTCCGGCAAAAATGACGAGAAAGAGAACGTAGACAATCCATGGTTCTGTTGCATACGGTAGACCCTTGACGTTCATAGAATATAAATTGTTTACTATGACAAACGGGAAAGAAATTGAGGTAATAACTGTCAGGAACTTCACCAATTCGTTACTGCGATTAGAAAGAACCGATTCATTACTTGATGCAATGCCTGCAATCAATTCTTTGTTATCTTCGAGTCGTTCCCAGATCTTTTGCAAATGGTCTAGCAAATTACTCCAATAATCAACCATTTCACCATTCAATTTAGGATACTTACTTTTTTCGAGATCTCCAAAGATAGGTAAGAGTGGTTTGATCATTGTTTCAAAAACAACAATGTTGCGGCGTGTGACTGAAATATCTTCAATAAGAGCCGTGCCACTTTTTTCTTCGAGCTGGCGGTCAATGTAATCAATTGTACTTGTGATGTCCTCAACATATCCAAATGATGCATCAACTAAAATGTCAGCAATTCTATATAGTAAGTAGACAGCGCCTTTTCCCATGAGATCTTCACGATGTTTGGAGGTGATTTTGCACATATCAAAGAGTTCATCAATTTGTGGTGTGCGGTCATCATGAAGAATAACAAGATAATCTTTCCCAATAAAGAAATCAACTTCACCGATATTGATTCGTTTTCTTTTGGCTGAGCGGGGAAGGGCGGGGAAGGGCATGCGACCTGAGAGAATGTCCGGCATTGTCTTGCGGGTTGTTCCGGCCTTGGATTTACCTTGTTGAATATACGGCACATCCATCACCAACAGAGAATAGTCTTCATCAACTTCGATTTTGGGAATTTGGGTTTTGTACATATAGTCTTCCAAATTCAACATGCTAAAGCCGAAATTTTTGTTTAGAAACGAAAGCTGCTCGGTAGTTGGCTTATTAACATTAATAAAAGATAATCCGTTATGTGTAACTGTTGGGACGTTCATAGTAGTAGACCTTTCTATTGAATTACAATTGAGGCAGGTTTGTCAATCAGGGAATTTTTTCTTGAAGACATTTATATTATACATCACATGAAGCGTTGAGGGAATAGGATATAAAATAGTATCTTCTATCTTGTTGGGTTGGATTTTAATATTCGATCAAGTGCGTTAGTAGCAACAGATTTTCCTAATACGCCTTTATGGCTTGGGTTTAAATGATCAGAAAGAAGTACTGTTGTACCGTTAGGTGAAATTCTTACAGCGGCAAATTCTTCTTTTCCTTGTATTCCTTCTATGGCTGCAACACCATAAAACCTTACATCTCCTGATGGAGATAACTTACACCCCGCTAAGCCAACAATTCTACCTGCTAATGGTAGTTTGGGTTTGTTTGTTCTTCTTGCTTCACCATCAACAAATTCAATAGGTGGTTGCTCAACAGCAACAGGGATACCATTACCTCCTTCAACTCTTTTAAGTGCCTCATTAAGGCCTTGCTGTTCATATACGCTTAAGAACCAAATCATTTCATTATTACGAATATCAGCTTCAGAAGCTCCCAAAAGTTGTCTTGCAGCCTCACTAAAATTTTCAGTAAAATTAGGAATCCTTGTAAGTTCCTGCAGCTTAGCTGCAAAAGCTATTTGCTCTTGTGACATGTGTTGTGATGCATCTTGTTGCGGTGGTCTTTCTGTCTCAGACATAGCAAGCGGGATCATAGCACTAATACTATGAGATTTCAATAGTTTGTTGAATACTTTTCAGAACCAAACTTTCATAGAATACTTCATACTCAGGTTTCATACAATTCTTCGGTTATATAAATTAAGTTACATTTTGTGCAATAATTAGAATCTAAATGCGCTATTTATTTAAGACTAGCATTCTAATCTATTTTACCTTAATTTAGTTTGTAAATTTAAAGTAATTTCGCTAATCGTAGTCATATTTTGTTAAATAGATATACTGATTAGGCTCATGCATTTTTTGTTATAGTGAGAAGGAAAAGTGTTTTTTACCGAGAAATTTATTTTTATAGGTTAAGTTTATTGTCGAAAAATGTGAGGTATTCGTAAACCATTTTTTTGCTGCCGACGACGATTGGAGAACGGTCATGGATGTGTTCGGGGATAGCATTGAGAGGATTTTTATTTTCTTTTCCGACTATTTTCCCTCCGGCTTGCTCAACCAGAAATCCAAAAGGATTTACTTCAAGCATCAGACGCAATTTACCATTGGGTCGACTCTTATTTTCAGGATACAGAAATATTCCGCCTTTGATAAACGTACGATGGAGGTCTGCAACCATTGATCCAACATATCTAAAATGAATGTTTTCTTTCTGTTTAACAGCTTCCAAATAGGAGAGAAGCTGTTTGCCAAATTTCTGTTCGTAGCCGACGTTGATGGAGTAAATATTCCCATCTGTAGGCATAGCGATATCGGGATGGGAAAGAATGAAATTTCCAATTGCAGGATCAAGAGTAAATCCATTGACACCTTTGCCTGTGGAGTAAACAAACATCACACTTGAGCCATAGATTATATATCCTGCAGCGATCTGTTTTCCCCCTGGTTGCAGAAGTCCGTCTTTTTTGTGATAAATACCAAATATCGTGCCTATGGGGCTATTGGTATCGATGTTGGATGATCCATCAAGTGGATCAAAATAGACAATATACTCGCCGCCGTTTTGTTTATCCGCGTACATTGGCTCGTTATTCTCTTCAGACACAATCGCATGAACTTGTCCACCTGAGAGTAGGGTTTCAATGAGTAATTTGTTTGCGAATTCATCGAGCTTCTGTACTTCTTCTCCAAATGAATTTGTTTTTCCCGTTTTTCCAAGAATATCTACAAGTCCTGAGGCTCTGATATGGCTTGCAATACTTTTAGAGGCATTTTCAATCTGGTGCAGAAGAATTGTGAGATCGTGCTTATTTTTTCTTTGCCTTAATAGATGGTCGGTAAGTGTTAGCATATTTTTATCTCCCTTTCTGTTGGAACGCCCAGGCGGCAAAGACGGCTGTTAGAGGAACTGCGAGAATCAGTCCTATACTTCCTGCAAGTGTTCGGACGATTTCTTCCATAATAAGCTCACTATTGATGATAAACCACAATGGTTGGTGATTTGGATTGATAACGATAAAAAGAAAAATTGGAAGTCCTACACCTGCATATGCAAGAACAATTGTATTAACGAGCGCGGCAATATGTTCGCTCCCAATTCTCATTCCACTGCTCACGAGTTGACCAAATTTTAATTTACTATTTGCTTTTGATAATTCCTGAATTGAGGCTGCAAGTCCTGTTGTAATATCTTCAAGTACACCCAAACTTCCGATGATGATTCCACCCAGCAAAAGGCCTTGGAAGTTAATGGTTGAGGTTGATCCAAATTGCAAACTTGAAGCATCCTCGCTTCCAAGTCCTGTTAGGAATGTTATATGAACAGCAACATACGAGAGAATGCCTGTGAGAACAAGTGCAAGGCTTGTTGAGATAAGTGCAATATTGGTTTTCTGAGAAAAGCCATGCGCCAGATACATTGTGGCAACCATAATAATGAGCGCACCGACAATACTTGCAAGAAGAGGATCCTGTCCTGCAAGAATTTGGGGGACGACAAACAGTATGATGACAGCTAAGCTGATTCCAAGCCCAACTACCGCACCTAAACCTTTCAATCGAGCCACGAGAAGAACGATTATGAGAAAAAGAATGGCAATCGGATAGAGATTAGTAAGTCGGTATACATCAACGAGTTCAAGTGTTGTTTGTTGCGACAGTACAGATTTGAGAAGTACCACGGTCTGTCCTTGAGAAACTTCTTGATTTGATCTAATCGTTACGAGATCACCATAGGTGAGTGTGATTGTTTTGCCTTTGTCAGAGCCGTCAAGGATATATAGTTGCAACTTTTGATAGGGATTTTTTTGTCCTTGGATAACTTTTTCTCCTTGAGAGAGAATTCTTGTGACGTTTGCGGTTTCATAACTTTCAACAGGAGTAGGTGGTGCTTTGGAAAGTGAGGTTGGCTTTGTGGTTGCAGCAAAACTGAGTGGTATAATAACTACCCCGAGGAAAATAAACGCAATAACAAAAAGAGATTTTTTAATCATCTTGAATAAAGTTTTCCCATTATATCACCAAATTCTTGTGAGATAAAAACGAAAAATAGATACGTAATGAAGTACGATTAGTGTTTCCCTGTAAGCTCAAAGAGTACTTGTTCATCTGATTCGGGTGTCACTAGTTCGGCGATATCTCTACGTATACTTTTTCTATCAACTCCTAATACTTCTGCAATTTCAGCCCTAAGTGTTTTAGGAATGGTGTATCGTCTATCACCAGGATCTTGATGTATAGTTACTACTTTATCATCAACTAGTCGCCGCGGTGGTGCCTCTCGAAACGGCCTAATAGCGCGAAACATTTCAGTTACATCATCTCTATCTTGAATACCTCCATTGGAATCTACATAAAAAAGAAGTTGCTGTCCTGTGTGTTGTTCTATGCTTACTGCAGAAAGAATTGCCAGAGCTCGTCCGCTTGGAGGTAGAGACTCAAGGCTTCTTGTTTGTCCAGATTGTGCTCCTAGGTTATGCATTTCAATATACTTAAATATGGGATGACGGGGGGCATTTTCAGTTTCGTCAGTAGCTGAGCCTGAACGCATTCGTTTTGGTGTCAAAAATTTGCCTGCTAGCTCTCTAAAGTGACCACCTTTACCTGCAAATGCTAGTACGTCAGCTTCTCCTCGCGGTAATGTTTCAATTGGTTTGCTCATAACCGTACGGATAGTATCATAAAAAGAAGAAAAAACAAACGATATGTGGCTCATAAAAGTTACACTTGCAATATTTTGGCAGTTATATATACTAAATATATGACACGAGTTGCGATTAATGGATATGGAAGGATTGGGAGAATGGCTCATCGTGTCATACTCCAGTGGCATAATGAAGATGTTGAAGTTGTTGCAATTAATGCAGGACATTCAACAGATCTTAAAGGCTGGATGTATCTTCTTAAATACGATAGTGTGTATGGTTTGTTGCCTCAAGATGTTGGAATAAAACCCAATCCCGATAATTCAAAGCAAGATTTGCTGGGTTTCCTCGTTATCGGTGGCAAAGACATTCCTGTCTATTCTCAAAAAGACCCGACACTTCTTCCGTGGGGAACACTAGCTGTTGATGTCGTTATTGAGTCCACTGGTCACTTCACTACTGCAGAAAAAATAAAGCAACACCTAGCAGCAGGTGCAAAAGCTGCAATTCTTTCAGCTCCTGCACAAGGAGAAGGTATCCCAACATATGTAATATCAGTGAATGACAGCGTATATGCTGGAGAAAATGTAATAAGTAACGCTTCCTGCACGACCAATTGCATAACGCCTCCTGCAAAAGTTATCAGCGACCATTTCGGCATTCAAAAAGCTATGATGACGACAATTCATGGGTATACTTCTGATCAGAGACTACATGATGGTGGGCATAAAGATTATCGTCGCGCTCGTGCAGCAGGACTCAATATTATCCCGACATCAACTGGCGCAACAATTGCGGCAGCACAAGCACTTCCTGCTCTCAAGGATATCTTTGCAGGTGTTTCATTCCGCGTTCCAGTTCCAGTCGGGTCGCTCTCAGATTTTACATTCCTATTAAAAAAAGATGTAACTATCGATGAAGTAAATCAGGTATTTAGACAAGAAGCTGAAAATCCTGCATACAAAGGTATTCTTGCAGTGACAGATGACCCACTTGTCTCAAGTGATATTATCGGAAATTCTCACTCAAGTATCGTTGACTTATCATTGACGCAAGTAGTAGGGGGTAATATGTTAAAAATAATTGCCTGGTATGACAATGAATATGGGTATGCTAACAGATTGGTAGAAGAAACAATTATGGTTGGTAGACGAACTACCCAGCCACCTGCCTCACAACCAAGTTAAAAAGCAATTTTTTCTTATGGATAAGCCTGTAGATATTCCTGAGATTCGTATCAT